>JALGTY010000586.1 GCA_029821145.1 Candidatus Zipacnadia bacterium | reverse complement strand
GTTGCCGGTAGTCGAGGTGCCGATTAGCGTGGAGCCGTTCTCGATGTTCTCAAGACGCATCTGCGTCCGCTTGTAGTGCGGCACCAGCCACTTCGGCATGTGCTCCAGGAAGAAATCCAGCCGCCAGAACAGGCTCTTGGGATCACCCGGCTTGTCCACATCGTCTTCGGTCCGGCTCACACACCCCCCGGCGAACATCTGCCGGAACTGCCATCGGCGCAGGAAAGCTGCGAGACACATGTACGTCGCCCCCTCGTCGCGGCTCTTGTCCATGCACAGGTCATGTCGGCCTATCGCCGCGTCGATCTCCAGCAGGGCCTCGTCCTGCATCGGGAATGTCACAAACGGGATTACCGGCTTTTCGTCGTCTCTTGCTTCAAAGAGCCACAGAAACACGTTGACGTAGAACAGCACGTCACGTGAGCACATCATCGCCAGTTCCCGCGCCGCCTCCTCACTGCTGCCACCATACTCCAGCACCGACCGGCCCATACTCCAGCACCGACCGGCGGAAGCGCAGGTTGGCAGCCCTCTCTTTCGGCACAAGGTGGTAATACGGCGTGGGGTCAGGCAACGTCGGATTCCGCCTCCTCCCGTGCCGCCAACAACCGCTCGATGGTCTGCGTCAATTTGCTGCCGTCATCCCGGAACCGGTCCTCGATGTTCAGCTCCGACCGGCTTGGCAGCAGCTTGCTGGCCATCGATTTGTAAAACTCGGTCATGTTGGCCGACTGTGAGAGCACCCAGCGGCGCAGCGACCATGCCCCCGTTGTCGGAGCGTCCTCGGGCTGCACGTCCACATCCAGCGTGTTGAAGGTCCAGACCACGGCGTCACGCATGTCCGCCTTCAGCGCCGCTTCGCCCAACGACCGCTCGAATACCGGAGCCCCCTTGTAGCGCTTCGACTGCTTGGCCGCCGGGCGCTCTTCAGCAACTTCCATCGGAGGCACAGGCTCCGCAGTGGACGGGAGCGACACGCCCGATGGAGGGAACTTCAGCATCATCTCCCGCCAGGCAAGGGCGCCGTCCATGCCCTCCGCCTTCAGCTTCTCCCGATAGGCCATCGCCTCACGCCAGCGGCCCTCACGCAACATCTGGCGCTTGTACGAGCCCTTGCTATACGGCAGGTCTACAGTCTTCCCCGGCATCAGCGACCCCGGTCGTTCCCGATCACAACATACAGGTTGGTGTAGTTCTGCCCCGCTGACGCATTCTTGGCGTGCACCGCCCCCGTCTTGTTGTCGAACTCGATCTTGAGCGGCGCCGCGCCCGCCTGAAGCGCCACGTGGTCCGTCGTCCCACCGTCAAAGCTCAAAATCGCCCCGTACGTGCTGCACCAGGCCACCGCATAGTTGTAAGCGTCCGTGTCGCTCGATCGCGCCGCTATCACCTCGGTGTAGGAATCGGCGCCCGTCGCGTCCGCCCCATAGGTGGGCAGTGCCATCTGCCGCCTCCTTATCGTTTCGCAAGTTGCTCAAAGGCATACGGTAAGAACCACGAGAAGAACCTCCAAACCCCCGTCAGCACACCGGCACCTATCACCCCCCACATCACCGCCGTTCGGCCTACAGTCCGCCGCCACTCCTCCAACGACCGCACCCGACCGTTCTGCTCCCGCAGCAACGCGATGATCTCCCGGTGCTCCTCCTTGTTGTCCACCCGAAACTCCGCAAGCTGGTCGCGTATCAAACCGACCACCGTCAGGTCTTCAGCCATCCGCCTGCCCCTGCTCCCAATATCTGAAGGTCGGGGCCGCACAGGGTACCGCGTCTGCGAAGTTGCCCGCCCACTCCAACGGCGGGCAACGCCCACCTATCGGGAGGGCAGCAATCGGTGGGTGCGCTCGGCTTCCCCTCATACGGCCCCAAACCCTACAACTCAGCCCCCGTGCCCCCCTGTGAACATGCCCCCACCATTATGTATTATACCATATCGGAATCATTATCGTGTTGGACAACCCAAACTTTCCCGCCGCACTGGGCTCCGCAGAAACTGCTGAAACGCAACGAAACCGCCCTCTCGACCCCGTAGAGGCCATTCTGAGGAATCCGGA
>JALGTY010000003.1:1681-50756 GCA_029821145.1 Candidatus Zipacnadia bacterium | reverse complement strand
TACAGAACCATCCCAAGTCCGAATGGCCGGAGCCCGTGGAAAACGGCATCACATACTGGAGATTGGATTAGACGGAGCGATGAACAACGGAAAACCGAGCTGCCGGTTCGTGCTGCTTGCGGATGTGCATTACGTGGTCCCGCCGCATCCGAGGCTGCAGTGGCCGCAATTAGTCGAAGAACTCCCTGACCAGCCGCGCGTGACCGAGCTGATTGACACGATGCTGCCGATGGCTCTGGAGCAGATATATGCCGACCTGCAGCCCGATTTCATTGTGTATGCCGGCGACCAGGTCAACCTCGGCTGGGACGAGGAGGGCCTCGTCAACCAGCACGGCTTCCGCAAGCTGCTGGCCGAGTTCAGCTCAGACGATGTGCCTGTCCATTTTGTCTTCGGCAACCACGACCGCCCCCGCGAGCGCTATGTGGAGTTCTACGGACAAACCATCTACAGCTTCACCTGCAACGGCTGCCATTTTGTGGTGCTCGACAGCGGCCTCATGGAGCCCCAGGAGGGCGAGCAGCAGCAGGAGGATCAGGAGATCCTCGCGGCAGGCGTGAAGGAATTGAAGAATACACTGGACAAAGCCGACGGTGCACCGGCCGCAGTGTTCGTGCACTTCTACATCTACCCACCCGACCTTGACGGGTACAGCTACCGGGCCGCGGCGGAGGCGATGAAGATAATCGAGAGCCACGACCGCCCGGTGCCTGTCCTGAGCGGCCATTACCACGGTGGCCGCGTGGACATTGCCAACGGTCAGCCATACTTCACTGCCCGCTCCTTCATCGAGTCGCCGTTCTGTTTCTACTTGCACGAACTCAGCGAAGACAGGCTGCAGATTCACGAATATGTGCTCGATCTCAACAGCGGCAGATGGGCCGGTTACCGCATGTGTGCTTTCGACCTCAATTCTGATTCGGCGTAGGTCGGGCACCTACACACTCTTGTCGCGTGGGTCAGGCTTCCCGTAGGCCCTGAGCTTGTCGAAGGGCAGCCCGACGCCAAAACAGACAAACTTAGGAGATGGTATTATTGAATTGCCGACTGAACTGCGCCTTGTTGGCCTTGAGCCTCTGCTTGTGCCTCGCCGCGTGTGCAGGCGCGGCGCAAACAGACAAGCTGAAGGTCACACTTAGCTTAACGAGTAAGAGTGGAGACTCGGGCAGCAGCACCGACGCTGCGTGGGCGATGGATGGAACGTGGGACTTCACCCCGACGCCGCGTCAATTCTCGCTGCAGGTCAATTCCAGGTACACCAAATCCGACGACGGCGCTAAGTTCGACCGTCTCAAGACCTGGTGGCGCTACCTCTGGAAGGATATCCCCGAGACAGAATGGCGACCGCTGTTTCTCATCTCCACTGAAGGCGATCACGGCATTGACCAGTTGCACACACTGGCCGCCTTCGGATACCGCAAGAACTACAATCGGGGCTTCATCGAGCTCACTGCCGGCGCCTCCAAGGACCTCCAGACCTCCGAAGCCTGGGTTGGCGACATCGGCGCACTGGTCAGTTACGAAAAGCAGTGGGGCAAGCTGTCGTGGGGGCTCAATCCGCAGGGCGAGCTGGGCGTTCTCGGCGATGTCCGCTATCGCGACGACAGGTTCCGCTACAACGTGGACACGGATCTGGGCTACAAGATTGGAGATCGCCTGCGCGCGACCTATCAGCTTACTTTCGGCAATACCACTGCCGATTCCCGCCGCACGCAGTTCATCGGCATAACCTACGAGCGCTAAGGCCAACCCCTCACATCGCGGCTAACTGGCCGGCGTGCCTTTGCCACTGAGCAGGCGCACGTTGACCACGTCAATGAGCTGCTCCAGACGCTCGATCACATGGTCGAGGTCCTGGCGGCGGTTGATTTCCAGGGTAAGCTCCAGCCGCGCCAGGTGCGAGGCGGCTTTTTCCGCCCGCGCCAGGGCGATATTGATGTCCGCGTCACTGATGATGGCGGTGATGTGCGACAGCAGCCCCACCCGATCAACCGCCACTACCTCGATATCCTGGCGGAAGACGGTGCTTTCATCCTCCGATGACCAGGTCAGCTCCACGATGCGTTCCGGCTCCAACGCCGCTCGATAGGCCAGATTCTTGCACTCGGCGCGATGGATGGCCAACCCCGAGCCACGCGTGATATAGCCGCGTATCGGATCGCCAGGCAGCGGGCTGCAGCATTTGGAGATCCGCGAATAGAACCCATCCACGCCGTCCGCAGACACCGGCAGCGGTCCTGTGGCTCGCGTCAGTTGCTCTGGCGACACCTCGGTGGGCAGCAGCATCTGCGCCTCTTCGACCAGGCTGTCAGGCTTCGCCGTTTTCTCCAGCATATAGTCAACTACGGTCTGCGCTTCGACAACGCCGTAGCCGATAGCCGCCAGCAGCGACGCCTCGTCCTGGTAATCGAAATGGGCCGCGACCTCGGCCCGGTCAGCCTCTTGCGCCTTGCCCCTCTCCGCAGGACTCAGACGCGCGATGGCCCGCTGCAGCCGCTCGCTGCCGATGGTGATATTCTCCTCGCGGCTCTTTTCGCGCAGGTAGCGGCGCACCTTCGCCTTCGCGTGCGAGCTTTGCACCAGCCGCAGCCAATCGTGCCGAGGCTGGCCGCTGGACGAAGTGATGATCTTGGCGATGTCCCCGTTCTTGAATTCATAGTCCAGCCCCACCTGCTGGCCGTTGACGACCGCTCCGACGCACTGGTGCCCCACCTCGGTGTGGATGCGGTAGGCAAAGTCCAGTGGCCCGGCGCCACGCGGCAGGTCAATGACATCACCGTCGGGTGTGAACACGAATACCTGGTCCCTGAACAAGTCCACCTGCAGCAGTTCCAGGAACTCGTGGCTTTCCGACAGGTCGGTTTCCAGTTCCAGCACCTGACGCAGCCAGGCCACCTGCTCGTCGAGCTGCCGGTCGGTCTCGCCCTCCTTGTAGCGCCAGTGTGAGGCCACACCGTACTCCGCCGTCCGGTGCATATCATAGGACCGGACCTGCACCTCCATCGGCGAATGATCCGGCCCCAGCACTGTCGTGTGCAGTGACTGGTAGTTGTTGGACTTAGGCATGGCGATGTGGTCGGCGAAGGTGTCGGGTACCGGCACCCACAGATCGTGAACGATGCCCAACACCGTGTAACATTCCGCGACATCATTCACTATTACGCGCAGGGCATTGAGGTCCCGAAGCTGGCTGAAATCAATACTCTGTCTCTTCATCTTCTGGTGAATGCTGTAGATGTGCTTAGCGCGGCCCTGCACGGTCGCCTCGATGCCGCCTTTGGCCAGTTGCTGCTCCATCTCCGCGCGCGCCCGTTCGACGACCCTTTGACGCTCCTCCCGCGTACGGCCAATCTTGTGCACGATCTCCTGGTACTCCTGCGGCTCCAGGTGCCGCAGCGCCAGGTCTTCCAGCTCCGCCCTCAGCCTTTGAATCCCCAGGCGGTGACACAGCGGCGCGAATATGTGCAGCGTCTCCTCGGCGGTGCGCAGCCGATTCTCCGGCGGCAGGTAATCCAGGGTGCGCATATTGTGCAGCCGGTCGCTTAATTTGATGAGAATCACACGGATGTCCTCAGCCATAGCCAAGAACATCTTCCGCAAGTTCCGTGCCTGCTCTTCCCGGTGCGAGGCGAAATCGAGCTTGCGCAGATTCGTAACGCCCTCGACAAGCCCGGCGACCGTATCGCCGAAGCGCTCCTGGATATCGCCGGTAGATATGTCGGTGTCTTCGACCGTATCGTGGAGGAAACCGCCGGCGATGGACAGTTCGTCACTTTCGATGTCGGCGAGGATGCCGCCGACTTCGCGCGGGTGGACTATATACGGATCCCCGCTCAGGCGCTTCTGCCCCGCGTGCGCTTTCTCGGCGAAATCGTAGGCATCTACCAGGAGCTTGCGATCCACTCCCGGCCAGTAGCCTGATACCCGTTGAATTACCTGGTCAACGGTAGTTGGCATATTCCCATCTCGTTGCACTTCTAATGCCGCCTGACGCCAGATCACTCAGAACAGACGCCCGTTGTCAGTATCTTGTTGATGTCAATATACCACACAAAATGCGCGCGCTCAACAGGAGCCCGGATGCAGGTGGCAATTACTCACCTTGTGGCCCGTAAAGCAAATGCACAGGCTAAGATGCCTGTCCTCCAGCTTTCTTAGAGTGGCACGGCCCTTTTTGCTAGCCTTCCTGGACGACAGGCTTCCTAGCCTGTCGAGGCCTCTCTGAAGAGCAACGGCATGGACAGGCAGGGATGCCTGTCCTCCAGGATAAGGTTTTCGGGGCGCGTCGCCACCCGCTATCTTGCTTGCCCGCTCTTCTGAACCCCCAAATTGAGCAGTTACGCAGGGGGCAATGACGCATTTTCCCCTCCCCAGACGAGACCGCCCCTGCCCCCCCCCTCAGCAAGCCCTTACTGAGCGGGGGCAAATCGGCCGTTTTCGGCGATTTGCTCTAGAGCAGTAAACCACCGCCAACGCCACGAAGCCCTGATGCTACGCGCTTCGTTGCTAGCGGCGAGGAAATCTACTTTGCATGCAAAGTAGAAAAAATTAAGCATGCATCGGCTTTTCTTGACGAGGTGGGTTGGTGGGTCCCCGCGTACCCCCCGTAGGGGGGTACGCGGGGAGGGCGGTGGACCGGGCGCTGTGGCACCTACGACAACGACAATGGACTCGGGCAGCCTTACGGCAACGGCGGTGTTCCTGCTACCGCCACCCGCCAACTCGCCCCAGCTTGACCTGTCGGGCCTCAGCGTGGTATTCTGCACCTGTCTTTGACCGATGCCATGGTGATCTTTTCTTGCGCGTAAGCCCCAGCGCCTCCTGGCAAGCTGACGCTTGCGCATCACCTATTGTAGCAGCCAACCCCTGAAAGTGGAGAGATAAGGGCATGTCGCCGAGCATCACAAGCACCCTTGCCGAGGCGGGCGTGCGGGCAGCCGCTCGCTGGGCCGACCGGCCGGCGCTTACCTTTGGGGATGCGACCAGCACCTACCAAGAGCTGCATCAGCAGATCGCTCGGCTGGCAGGCGGCCTCGGAAAACTCGGCATCGGCGAGGGCAGCCGTCTGGCTATCATGATACCGAATTCGCCCGAGTTCGTACTCACCTACATGGCGGTGAGCCATGTCGGGGCCACGGTCGTGCCGGTGCCCTCTTTGCTGGGTGTCGAGGAGGTCGCCCATATTATTGGCGACGTCGGCGCCGATGCAATGGTAGTCGCCGAGGAATTGGCACCTATCGCCCACGCCGCGGTGCAGCAAGCTGACACGGTAGAAACGCTTATCGTCTGCGCTGATGCCCCGGGATCTGACGCCGTTAGCTTCGCCGAGCTTATGGCCAGCGCGGACCCCTTGACTGAACCGGCTACAATCGCCGCCGAGACGCCCGCAGTTATCATCTACACTTCCGGCACCACCGGGCGACCCAAGGGCGCGGTCCTGACACACCGGAATCTCCTGGCCAATGTCGAGGCTTGCCGGCAGGCCATCAGCATATCTGAGGAGGACATTTTCGTCACCGCTCTGCCGCTGTTTCATTCTTTCGGAGCCACGGTGTCCATGCTTCTGCCCATGTTTTGCGGCTGCCACAACGTGCTCTTACCAGGATTCTCGGCCCTGCATACTCTCCAGGCGATCGAGCGTCACCGTGCGACTATGGTCGCCGGCGTGCCCACCATGTACGCACTGATGATGCAGGTCAAGGACGCCAACGCCTGTGACCTCAACTCTTTGCGCTTTGTCGTCAGTGGCGGCGCCGCTTTGCCGGACGAAGTCTGCCTCGGCTTCGAGGCGATCCATGGTGCGCCCATAATCGAGGGTTACGGTCCGACGGAGGCTTCGCCGGTGGTCAGTGTCAACCCGATTGATGGCCGGCGCAAGATCGGCAGCGTCGGACTGCCGCTGCCTGACGTGGAGATCATGATCGCTGATGATGACATGGTGGAGCTGCCCGCAGGTGACATCGGCGAGATCTGCGTGCGCGGGCCGAATGTCATGGCTGGGTATCACAACGCCGATGACCTGACCAAGGCGACGCTGGTGAACAGTTGGCTGTGTACGGGCGATGTCGGCAAGCTGGACGAAGATGGTTATCTCTATATCGTGGACCGCAAGAATGACCTGATCATAGTCGGGGGCATAAACGTCTATCCACGTGAGGTGGAAGACTGCATTGCCAGGATGCCACAGGTGGCGGAGGTGGCCGTTGTCGGTGCGCCCAGCGAACTGCGCGGCGAAGTGGTCACCGCCCACGTAGTAGTCAAGGAGCACGCCGAGTGCACCGCCCAGCAGGTCATTGATCACTGCCGCGAGCATCTGGCCCCGTACAAGGTGCCCAAACAGGTCCGGCTCGCCGATGAGTTGGCCAAGTCAGCAATCGGCAAGGTACTGAAACAAGAGTTGAAGTCCTACAGCGACATCAAATAGGAAAAACCAGGGAAAGAAACGATGAGTTCACGCAAAGTTGCGACCGTGATTGGCCTTGTCGTCGCGGTTGTCTGGTCGGCCGCGGCCCAGGCGGCGCCCGTCGTCGGCGGCGATAATGTCAAGCTGAAAGTCCTGGACAACGGCTTGCGCGTTGTGGTCAAGGAGGAGCGCACGTGGCCAGTCGTGGCTATGGGGATGTATATCAAGGCCGGAAGCCTGCACGAAGCCGATGACCAGGTTGGAGCGGCGCATCTGGTCGAGCACCTGCTCTTCGAGGCCGAACCTGCAGAGGGAGAAGCCAAGGTCGCTGGGTACATCGAAGGGATCGGCGGGCGCATGGTCGCATACACCGGCCGCGACTTTACGCATGTGGACATAACCGTCGCCAACAGCTACGTGGAAACGGCCCTTGAGCGGCTCGTGCGGACGGTGTTTGAGGCCGAATTCGAGGAAGCAGCCGTGGTTCACGAACAGCAGGTCGTGTGCCGCGAGATCCGCGACACTACGGAGGGTGCCTCCGGGACGATGGCCTTTGCGCTGTGGGACCTGGCATTCGAAAACCATCCCTACGGGCGTCCCATCGGCGGCACAGTCCAGGACGTGCGCAAGCTGACTGTGGCAAGGGTCCGCGACTTCTATAACACCTTCTATGTGCCTAACAATATGTCGCTGGTTGTGGTAGGCGGCGTTGATACGGACTGGCTGTTTAGCCGCGTCCAGCAGCTTGTGGCCAACTACAAGGCCAAGACGATAGACTGGACAGAGCCAGCTCGGGAGACAGCGCAGAGCAAGGTGCGCAAGCACATAACCACCCGCGACAGCGAGATAACGGCTGTGGCCTATGCCTGGCATGCTCCGGGGATGCCTGACAAGGCGAATATCTGCGCCACCGACCTGATATACATTATCCTGGGCCAGAAAAATACCGGCCGGCTTCACAAGGTGCTTGTCGAAGAGAACCAATGGGCCTCCAATGTCAATATAACCTATCTGACACAGCAACATCCAGGGCTGTTGGTGATTCGCGCGGCAGTGCTGGAGAAGAACGAGCTGGCAGTGCGCAAGGCGATCCTGGAGCAGGTTGAGCGGCTGGTAAATGAGAAGGTTACTGAGCAGGAACTAGCGCGCGCCAAGCTGCTGTTGCGGACCGAATATGCCTTCGGCAACGAAAGCTATGCCGGCCAGGTCATGTCCATGGGCTTCTACGAAGGGATTGACACCTACGAGTTCGCGATCGAATACATTGACCGCGTGAATCTAGTTACCGTTGACGATATCCAGGCCGTTGCGCGCAATATGTTCCAGGCCGGTAGCTACAGCCTGGTGATTTTGCGCCGGGAAAAAGATGCGCCCCCGGCCCAGGAGGTGAAGCTGCTTTGTCCCGCCGCTTCCTGACAGCAGTGGCTCTACTATTGCTCACCAGCGTGCCGGCACTCAAAACAGATGCCGCGCAGCAGGACCTGATCACGCAGAAGACTCTCCCGAACGGCCTGCATCTGAGCGTCGTTCACGACCCGCTGACCGACCTCGCAGCCTACCACCTCGCGCTCGAACTCAGCCCCGCCGACTTCCCAAAACAGCAGGCCGGCATCACCGAGATCATCCAGCAGTTGATGCTCGATAGACTCAAAGTGGCGGTGGCGGAGGCAGGAAAACTATCCAACATCTACGATGCTGTCAGCGCCGGCGGCAGCGTTGCAATCGGCACTGATGACGAATATGTCGAGGCCCAGGCGTCTTTGCCCTCGGAACTGCTGCCACAGGCGCTGCAAGCTACGGGGGAGCTGTTCTTCGGCCCCCAACAGTTCAGCGGCGAGCAGCTTGCCGATGCGAAGGCGTCAATCGTAAGCAGCTACGAAGATTCTCTTAACGCCGTCGGCCAGCAGACCTTTCGGCTGTTCGAACGCGCGCTATTGGGCAAGTCGCCGCTTGCCTATGATGTCTCAACGATACTGACAGGAATTGCGGGAACCACGACGAGTGACATCGCCAGTTGCCGCGCCAGAGCGTACGTTCCGTCGCGAGCATACTTGACCGTGGTCTCGGCGCTGCCCACTGAGGAGGTCATCGCCATCGTTGAGCAGGCCTTCGAAGACTACAAGGCAGCCGGCGAGGAACATGTGACCCGAGCCGTCAGCCCGCCCGCCGAGTCAGTCGTCCGTGTGGGCAGTAGCGAGGGCATGGCTTGGGCCTCGCTTATCATCGGCGTTCCCCTGCCGCCGTATGGCACGCGCGGGTTCACCGCCGGTCAGGTTGCGTACATGCTGCTGGCCGGCACCGATGGGCGGCTGACCGGCGATCAGATGCTGCAGCGAGGCTTCGGGCTGATGCTGCCGCGCAGGCTCTACGAGGAGCAGCCGCCCTTCCAGATCATCCCTCCCAGCCCCATGAGCATGCCAGTTATCGCAGTGCACATCGTGGCGAATCCGGCGTTCATCGAGGACGCGCGCGTCCAGGTCCTGGGACATATTGAGGCGATACGGCAGGGCCAATTCAGCGAGCAGGAACTGCAGGCCGCCAAAGACCAGCTTATCAACCAGTACGCGCTGGCCTGTGAGACATATCTGTCCCGGGCGCAGCTTGTCAACCTCAATGCGCTGTTCGGCGGCGACCCCCAGCTCAATGCCGACTTCCCAACAATTGTCGCTTCAATTTCGGCAGACGAGGTCGTCAAGGCCGCCGAAGAGTACTTCGCGCACCATGCAATCGGGGTACAAATGCCGGCTAACTGAGGGCACCGGCCTGGCCGCATACAGGTTATAGTCTCACGAATGGTGGTGATGGCGTTGATAGAAGGTGTACGCATCAAGCCACTGACCCGCCACGTTGACGACCGCGGATACGTGATGGAGATACTGCGGAGAGACGACGAGGAGTTCATGGAATTTGGCCAGGCCTATGTTTCGGCCTGTTTCCCCGGAATCGTCAAGGCATGGCACTGCCACGAAAAACAGTGGGATCACTTCTGCTGCATCCGTGGCAACGTGAAGATCGGCCTTTTCGACGACCGGGCCGATAGCACCACCTGCGGCCAGGCGGAAGCTATTGTCATCGGTGAGCTCAACCCGGTGCTGATCCAGATACCGCCGCTGGTGTGGCACGGCATGGCCGCCGTGGGTGGCGAGCTGGCCGTAGTGCTCAATATCCCCACCGAGCCGTATGACCGAGAGAACCCCGACGAACTGCGCCGGGATCCCTTCGACCCCGAAATCCCCTTCGAGTGGCATACCAAGGGCGGCTAAACAGGAGCCTTCAATTCCTGCCTTCGAGGGAGTAAACTGCCACCTTGTAGCTGCCATCCTTCACGGTGACCAGCAGGTAATGGTAAAAGCCGCCATCTTCGGGCTTCGCGTAAAGCGGCGCCCCTCCCCCACCGGTGATGAAATAATCTATGCCGTCGCGCCGTGAGTAGTTGTAGAGATGTTCATGGCCCACAAACACGGCACTTACCTTATGCTTTACGAACAAAGCGTGCAGCCGGTCGCGCAAGGGAATGTCCACATCCATTGAGGAGCCTCGGTGGCCGTCAACCGGAAACAGCGGCCGGTGCAGAGTCACAAAGATGAAATCGGCATCCTTGGCCTGCTCTAGATCACCGATCAGCCACTGCCACTGTTCGCCCTTGATGGCCCCTTGCTGTCCGGGTATCTCGCTATCGAGTATGATGAAATGGCAGTTGCCACGGTCGAAGCAGTAGCGCCGGGAATGGAAGTATTCCTCAAATATCCTCGCGTTGGCGGCAGACCCCCGGATGTCGTGGTTGCCGGTGCTGAACGCTACCGGGATGTCACCGAATGTCTTCAGCGGCATCAATGCCTCGAAAAAGCGGTAATACTGCCGGCGCACAACCTGCGGGTCGGTACTGCCCTCGATGTAGTCGCCGGTGCCGATCACGAAAGCGGGGTCGTGCTGTACCATGCTCTGCACAAGCTGGCGCGTGATGTCGAGGCGCTCATATTTGGGGCCGGGGCGGGTGTCCCCAAATACGGCGAAAACCAGCTCATCATCCGCCGCAAGGCAGTAGCTGCTGCCCACAACTGCGGCCAAGGTGAGCAGCAGGATGAGCGTCCGTGCTATCCGTGGGCGATTCATTTTCATCATATCAGCGCCGTCTTCGATCATTTGATCTTGTGTAATAGCTAGCTACAATAGAGCATTCTTCTGTCCCGTAGCTCGGGCTTCGCGTCTAGGGGACTGTCCCCGCCCAGTGTCGGGTACCTTCGCCGTCCCTTTCTCGTCGCGTGGCTCGGGCTTCCAGCCCGAGTCTGGCGTTGCCTTTCGGAGGGGCCGTGCCGAGCAGCGCACAGTCGTTTCGTGCGCTGGGAGACCGGCCCACGCAGAACGCTATCAGCGCAAGGTCTCCACACCCAAACGGCCAACGACTTGAGTTGCCCAAAACCTGCATAACTACATCAGATAATCTTTGTCAGTTCATCCTGGTCAAAGCGGGGCAGCTCGCGAGTCTGCCCACCGCAGACCAGGTTCACACCATCATCCAGAGGGATCGCTTCGCCAATTATGGCGGCCGCTATTGTTGCCTCCTGCAGGGCCCCGACAATAGCGCCAGCATCATCGGCCGCACACCCTACCAGCAAGCTGCCTGAGGCGATAAGTCCCAGCGGGTCAAGGCCGAATATCTCGCAGATGTGCCGAGCTTCTTCAAGAACTGGGATCGCCTCTTCATCAATTCTCAGGCCCACGCCGCCAGCTTCGGCCATCTCCCATAGCCCTGTCGCCAGCCCTCCCTCGGTCGGATCGTGCATGGCATGCACATCGCCGTTGGCAACCGCGACCTGCGCATCGCCAAGCACCGATATGCCTGGCTCAAAAAGCATCTGTGCACATCGCTGCAGCGTTTCCTCGGAGAATCCCGCATCCCGCAGCTCGTTGGGTCTTTCACGGGCAATCAGCGCCGTGCCCTCGACAGGCGCCTGCTTGGTCACAACAATGAGATCGCCGGCCCGCAGCCCCTCCGGAGTAATCAGCCGGTCTTTGGGCACCTCTCCGAGCATCTGCCCGACCACAATCGGCCGGGCCAGGTCGTAGGTAACCTCCGTATGGCCGCCGACAAGTGTGATCTCCAGCTTCTCGCATGCCGCACTGATCTGCTCAAATATGTCGGTGACCATTTCTTCAGTCGCCGCGCTGTTGGGCAGCAACGCCGTGGCCAAGAACCAGCGCGGCGTCCCACCGCTGGTGGCGATATCGTTGGCGTTGACGTTGACGACATAGTAGCCGATAGCGTCAGTGGCAAAGGTGACCGGGTCAGTCTTGGCGAGCAGATATGAGGCAGCACCATTGTCAAGCACGGCCACATCGCGTCCGATGCCAGGACCCAGAATCACGCTCGGGTCGTTGCATGGGATCGCTTCCAGCAGCCGGCGCAACGTCGCGGCGTCCAGCTTGCCGACCGGCAGCAGAGCCTCGCTCATGGTTGCTTCCTCGCTTCGATTATCGCCGCAACTACGGACGGCACGTCAGGGAATACAGCGTCGGCGCCGATTTGCTCGAACTCCTCCCTGGTGGTCTTCTGCGTAAGCACCCCGATCGTCATGACACCAAGGCCCTCTGCGCCCTGCACGTCCGTAATATGATCGCCGATCATAACCGCCCGCTGCGGCTCCACACCGATCTGCTTGAGTGCCTGGGCCAGGTGATCCGGGTCCGGCTTGACCCGGGTGACATCATCACGGGTCGAAAGCAGGTCATGGTAAAGGTGGTAGCGCGAGGTTACCGAAGCCACTCCGACGCGGCAGTTTCTGGTGACGATCCCGACCTTGAGGCCGTTTTCGTGGAGTTCCTGCAGGGCCTCGACCACACCGGGGAAGGGCTCGGCAGTCGCGCATGTTTCGAGCTCCACCTGCTCCAGGACCTCGTCCGCCTCGGCCTCGAACTGCGCGACCTTTTCGGGGTCAGAGCCCAAGTTCTCGCGGCCCGCCTTGATGATGTCCAGCACGTACTTGTCCTCGGCCATTCCGTCTTCCCACACGCCCCAGCGCTGCAAGAGCTCGATAGTGAGGCGGCGCATCTTGGCGAAGTCAATCCTGGTCTCGGCCAGCGTGCCGTCGAAGTCAAAGACGACGGCCTCAATGTTGCTCAAGTCAATGCCTGTATCCATCGTGATGTCTGCACCCTTGGTGATAGTTCCGTACGTAGCGAAAGGGCGACAATATCATAATTGTCGCCCGATCAGATCTTTTCCTTCAAGCATCGGGAGGCTGTCTTATTGCTCCAGCTCCTGCCATGCCTTTTCCAGCAGATCCCCCTGCTCCTGCTGCTTGTCGCGGTACTTGCCCAGGTCTCCCTGCGTGAGGTAGGCCTCAGCTTCCTTGTCCATTTCAATTACCTGCTTGAGCAGGCTGCGCAGCGTGGCGAGCTCGTCGGCGGATACTGCCACTGCGGCCGCTGGAGCAGTCACTTCAGCGGGCTCGGCTGGCGGCTCGACGCCTGGCGCGGGGCGCTTCCTCACACCGTCGCGACCGAGCAGCTTCGCCAGTGCTTTGTCCAACGTCGGGGCCTGTACCAACTTATCGCCGTGCATCAGCACCACGAGGCGCAGTTCAGGAATCGGGCTGTCAGTTGACTCAAGATAAATTGGCTCTACGTAAAGCAGAGTGTCGGCTACGGGGATAGCCAGCACGTTGCCGCGAATTACCTGCGACCCGGACTGCCCCCACAATGTCATCAGCTCCGACAGCTCCGGGTCATTGTCAACAAATGCCTCAAATTGCATCGGCCCGAAGACCAGTTGCTTTTTCGGGAAGCGATAGACGACCAGTTCGCCGTAATTTTCGGCGTCGCAACGCGCCGCCATCCATGCCACCATGTTCCTGCGCTCAAACTTGGCCAGAACAAGGGGCAGCATAAGCAGGAATTCTTCTTTCTCCTCGCCCGGGAGCTTCATGACCTGGTAGTAGGCCTCGACTTCGCGGTAGCTGTCGGCATATACCTCGGGCGGGACTGCCCACTCGTCTTCGGCCTGGTAAAAGGTCTGCGGGTTCTTCTGGTGATACTTGGCGTAGATGCCTGCCTGGATGCGGAATAGCAACTGCGGGTAGCGCAGATGGTCCTTGACTGAAGCCTCCATCTGGCTGAAGTCCCTGAACAGAGTGGGGAAGATCTTCTGATAGCACTGCACCATCGGGTCTTGTGGGTCCACGATGTAGTATTGCGGCCTGCCCTCATAAGCGTCAACAACAACCTTCACCGAGTTGCGCACGTAGTTGCCGGACCACGTGATGCGGGCCGAATACGGGTACATGTTTGATACGGTGTAGGCGTCGCAGATCCACTTCAGCTCGCCGGCGTCATCAACCATCAGGTAGGGGTCGGGGTCATACATGAGGAACGGTGCCAGGGCTGTGAGGCGTTCCGGCAACTCGCGGTACATCATCAGCCGGCTTTCGGGTGTGATGGAGTCGGTGAACAGTATCTGGTAGTGGCGGCTGAGGCTGAAACGGATGGCGAAGGCCAACTTGCGCCAGATGCCTGTCAACTGCACGCCACCGGTTCCGGAGTAATGGGTATAGGCGTTCGCCTCCCCTTCTTCATCGCTGACTTGCGGATAGTCAAGCTCGTTAGCCTTGGTATTGCCCAGGACGAAGAGCGGAACGCTTCCTGCATCTGTGCCGTGCCACTGGCCCGCCGCCGGCCGAGGCTGCGGTGTGCCCTGACCGGCGCCTGGCTGTCCTGGGGCTCCTTCAGGCTCTTCAAGCGGGCGCGCCGCCGCTCGTTCCTGTGCCTCATCGCGGATGAATTCCGGCGGAGCTATTCGTTCGATAAGCCTGGGGTGCCAACTGGCGGTGTAGTAGAGAGCCGGTCGTTTGACATGAAGGCCTATCGGCGAGACCGGCGGCAGGTCCTTGATCCAATAGACCGGCTGTCCCTTCTTGGTCACCTCAGCCACCGGTGACATGGTAAGACCGTAGCCGTGTGTGTATAGGAGATGGCGGTTGACCCAGGTCGGGCTCAGGCGGTCGTAAGCCAACTGCCTGGCCGACAACATCACCTGCCGGACCTCGCCGTTAATCTCGTAACGGTCAACGTCCACATCGGCGAACTGGTAGTACTGACGCAACGCCTGCATCTGCTGATAGGAGGTCTCCAGCGGACGATGGTCCCAGAGCCTGATATTGTAGATGGTGGCGGCGTTGTCGTTAATGTCATCCCAGTTCAGGTCGGAGGTGACGGCATGCGGCTTGTCAACCACATCGGCGGTCTTATAGGCGAGATTCGTGGCCTTGATGTTGTATTCAATGAAGGGCCGCTCCCGCTCGAGCTCGTTGGGGCCGACCACCAGCTTCTGGATGCTCAGCGGGTACGCCCACCCGCCCAGGATTGACACCAGTAGTACGGCCGCCAGCGCCCCTCCCGGCACGGTTAGCGAGCGCCCGCGGAAACTGAGCAGACACGCAATGCCGGCCAAGCCACACATAATCATCAGCACCATCATCAACGGCAGTCGGGCATGCACGTCGGCGTAAGAGGCGCCGAAGAAGACCTTGCCGTGCGTCGAATAGACCAGACTGTACTGCATCAGCCGATAGGAGTATATCTTGGCAAAAAACGCCAGAGCCAAGAGCGAAAGCACGTGGATGCGGGCCCGAGGTATGGCGTGCACCACGTTGCCGACTATCCTGATGGCTTCCTGATAAAGGTGGACCAGCACGCTTACGACCAGGGCAATAACTATGGCATAAAACACTGAGCGCCACAGGTAGAGTATGAAGGACAGCTTGAACACATAAAAGCCCGCATCCTTGTCGAACAGCGGGTCGTTGTGGAGGCCTGCACTGGAAAACGGCACGGCGTTGAGGAACTGCAGCCATTCACGCCACTGCGCGGCGGCAACCGCGGCTACCATCAGCGCACCTATGAGGCAGAAAATGAAGATGGCGCGGTCGGCGTACTGCTCAATCTGCTGTCTCTCTTCCTCTGGCAGCAGGCGTCTGCCGATCAGAGTTACATCCTTGGGCAAGGGCCTGCGTGCCAGGCGAGCGTTGCCGTAGAGCCAGACAAAAAACGGGATTCCGAACAGCAGTGCCAGCAGTATCCGTGACTTAAGAATCGTCATGAATATTGGGCCTTGATCCAGAGCCCCAAACCACAGGTAGTCGGTGTATAAGATGAACAGCTTCTGGATCAGAATCAAGCCGATAATGACGGCAATACCGTACCAAACCCTCTTCGATGGCTGTGTCACTTAGAAGAGCCTCCTACTTATTGGGGACCGGGTTAGCTGGTTTCGTCCAGAGCGTCATCGTCTGAGAAGAGGCCGGAAAGCAGGTCACGGAATTCATCTTTCTCTTCTTCTTCGGCTTCCGCGCTCAGTACTACCGCCTCATCCAGAACCTGCTCGGCAACAAAGATCGGCGCCTCGGCGTAGAGCGCCAGGGCAATGGCATCACTGGGCCGCGCATCAACTTCGTAGCTTCCGTCGCTTCCCTTCAGCCGCAGGAACGCGTAAAACACCTGACCTTTGAGCTCGGTTATCTCAATGCGGGCCAGGCTGCATCCCATCGTCTGGATAACCGAGCCGAGCAACTCATGGGTCATCGGACGTTCGCCGGGTGTCTGGGTGGCCATCGCAATAGCACGCGCCTCGAACGGGCCGATTAGTATCGGCAAGAAGCGTTGTTGCTCGGCGTCGGCAAGTACCACGAACGCCCGCTTGTGCAGGTCAAGTCCCACCCTGTTGACAAACATCTGCACCATACGAGTCATACTCCTGCGTCCCAACTACCTCGGGCTGGAAGCTGAGAATGCTCACGAATTCTCACCTGTCCTTCGACAGGCTCACGGCAGGCCGAGCTACGCGTTGACGAATAATGCGGGGTAGGTGTAACCGCTTTGGGTTGGGCGGTGCCTGTAACCCATTGCGACCTGGCGTGTCTTGAACCTACCGACTTCCAGGTGACTACTCTGGGCTTGTCCTATGACTTGCGAACTACATCGTAGTCGAGGCCGGCGGCCGCGACAGCGGCTGCCCAACTGCCGAAGTTGCTCTCACGGCTGGCAGCCTCCATCATGCCGCGGTAGCCCATACGGCGCATATTGCTGTTGTTAACCGACTTGCCCTGAGTGTGCAGGTTGCGGATGGTACTGATGATCTTCTCCTCAGTCCAACGGTTGATCTTGCGGATCTTGGCGTAGTCGAGGCCAGCGGCCTCAACGGCTCCGCGCCAGCTACCGAAATATCGCTTACTACTGGCGGCCGAAACAAGTGCGCCATGGCTGTTCTTGGCTGCCTCGTGGCTGAGGTCCTCACCTTTGGCATGGAGTTCCTTGATGTCCTCGATGATCCGGTCTTTGCTCCAGAAGCGGTGCTTGCTGATCTTTTCGTAGTCGAGACCGGCGGCCTCAATCGCATTTCGCCAACTGCCGAACATGCGGTCATCAACGGCTACTACTACAAGGTACTGGTGATGCCGCTTTGCGGCGCTGTGCGAAAGGTCTTCGCCTTCGCGGTACAGTCGCTGTATCTCTTGTACGATGCGTTCTTCCGTCCACTTGCGCTTGCGCTTGCACACTTCCTTGGGGTCGAGCCCGGCGGCTCGTATGGCGTCGCGCCAGCTCCCAAAGAATTCCTCCTTGTAAGCCGTTGTTACCATGCCACTGTAGCCCAGTTCCGCCATTCTGCGCGTGCTCAGTGAATGGCCTGCCATGTGCAGATCGTTGATTGTCTGAATGATCTTCTCTCTACTCCACTTCCGACGACTCATTTTTTCTTCCACTCCTTATCGGCCTAATAATTGACCAGCGCAATGGCTCAAAAAAACGCCTGCTGTGAAAGCCGGCGCTGATGCAGGGGGCGGCTCTTCATCTTGTGCTGCAAATTAAAAGACCTGCCGATAGGCTGCCGACAGGCAACGCATCTTGACTGTTGATTCCATCGCGTCCCCCCCCGAACCCACCAATAATATAATAGCACTACTGCACGTCACTGTCAAATCAAACTGCACAAATTCTTCTTTGTTAGACGCACTTGCTCCGGCATAGTTCGATAGTCTTGCGTTACTTTGTACACTGGCCGGCATAGCGCATTACAGCCAACTCCTGAGCTGCTGTTTGCACCGAGCCAGGCCGTTGCGCTCGCACATAAGCGATGGCTGCCTCTGCGCCCATGCCCTGGTACACGAGATAACACGATATCAACGTTCCGGTCCGCCCTAGCCCCGCCACGCAATGCACCGCCACCTTTTCACCCTTGACAAGCGCCGCATCCACCAGCCCTACAAACTCTACGATCAACTCATCCGAAGGCGGAGTCATATCATGGTAGCTCAGATGCCGGTATTTGATTCCGTGCCGCAGCGCTGCAGCAGCCGGAGGCGGGTACTCCAAGAGCGCGATCATTGTGGTTATCCCCAGCTCTGCCAGTCGCAGCATCTCGGCTTCGCTGGGCTGGGCTGTGGCCAGGAGCTGAGCAGGGATGATCCAGTTGGCCGACCTGAGGCCTTCAACTCTTTCGCTCATGGCCATCTTTCTCCGCACGCCTGGCGGCGTCGCCGGCAAGCCGGTCGGCCTCTGCATTTTCATCCCGTGGCACATGCTGTATCTCGATGCTTTCGAAGCGCTGCATCAAACGCCGCGCCCACTCGTAAAACTGCCTGATATTGTCGGACTTCACCCGGTACTGGCCGTTGAGCTGCCGACACACCAGCTCACTGTCAGTTCGCACGCACAGGTGTTTGATCCCCCTGGCGCTGGCCTCGTGCAACCCGGCGATCAGCGCGCGGTATTCGGCTACGTTATTGGTCGCCTCTCCCAAGGGGATGCTCCCGTTTGCCAACGCTTCGCCGTCCGGGCCATAAAGCACAAATCCCGCCCCTGCAGGCCCCGGGTTGCCCCTGGCAGCGCCGTCAGTGTAGAGGACAGCCGGTCGTTGTGGTGTTTCCATATCTCTGATTCACACCAGGCGGCTCTGTGCTGCGGTCACAAGTAACCGGGTTCTTCATTCATCGTAGCCGCGGTCTATCTTCGGTGGCAGCGGCGGCGTATCATCGGCCAGCAAACTCGGCGTCGGCTGTGCGGCGACTGTCCCGCCCTCTTTCTCCACTGTCTCAGCAAGCAGTTGAATATCGAAGCCTTCCTTGCGAATCCGCAGATCATAATACAACAGAATCGTCCCCACAATCTGCACCGGCTGCAATATCACCTGGACCAGACCACGCATGCCCCCCGAAAAAGTATAAAGTAGCGTCATCTTCTCCGCGGGCACCGGTATCATGGTCACCCATTGAAACGGCGCGCCCAGAGCCGCTCCAATTATCCCAACAAGCAGACTGAGCACAAATAGCGTCAGCACCACTTTCCAGAAATCATAGGCGGCCAGCTCCCAACTTCGCCTCATCGCGTCCACGGCGTTACGGTTCCCTAGAACCACCTCGGGAATCGTGAACGAAAACATAAACGCAAAGACTATGCCCGGGATGACGCAAGCGAGCGTACCCAAGAAGGCGATTAGACTCGTCAGAATGATCGCCAGGACTATGTGACCGAGCTTGTCCACCACCACCCGATATGCCTCGCCAATGCCAATCGTCTGCCCCAGGTACCTTTTTGAGATCGCCCAGATCAGCGCCCCCTGGGCGAGCGGCACTGCGACCAGATATACCACCGCGGAGGCCAGTACCAGCGCCATCGCACCACCGGCCAGCGACAGGAAGTCAACTTCCGAGGGCTGCCCGGATATGAAAAGCGACATGTACCAATGCATCGCGTAAAGCTGTATTGCCAGCGCCGGTGCCCAGGCGATGGCCACAATGCCCAGAAACGGCCCGAAATTGTGCCGGTACAGGCGTATGGAACTGTCCAGGATATCAGCAAGTCCCATCGGTCGGATGTCGAATTGGGCCGCGGCAGGAGTCACGGCTCACCTCCCCAAACCGCAATTTATCCTAAAGTTGTGGCCAGTGTCGGCCGATATACCTATATGAGAAAGGCTTCTCAGGAAGGCGGCTGACATATGCTCTACGTGATCTACGGCGTACTCGCCGTCTGGTTTGTTCTGGGTACTTGTGCTGTCGCCGCTTGCGTTGCGGCCGGAAAGGCTGACAAGCGTCAGGCTAAGATGGCCCGCGTTCGCCGCTCTGCGCGCCGCGGGGCCGCCTGATTCGGCTTCAACCACGACCAAGGCAAGCCGGCATCAACTCGTGCCCAATCAGCTTATAGCCCGGCAGCAGGGCGACCTTCGCTTGCAGTATAGCATACTCGGCAAGCGAGCCGGCCTCACACCTTACCGCCGCAAAGCGGGCCGCATCGGCCAGCCGGCGGCTATGATGCCCTTAATGGTGTGTGACCGGCTCCATGCGCAACGACCTCGGGCTGCCCTTCGACGTTGCTCAGGGCCGTGAGCCTGTCGAACGGGAAGCTGAGAATTGACCCACGCCCGCGGCGCGGGTACCCCCATTCTCACCTGAGCTTTGCCAACAACACAAAGCTCAGGCCGAGCTACGCGTTCGGTGAATAATGCGACCCCGTGGCCCGGGCGCGACTGGTCCAGACCAGGGCCTGCGCTAAAACGACCAATAATATGATCGTTGCCACCGCCAGGTATGGTGTGCGCAAGCCGAACATCGTGGCAACCTCGCCACTGATAAGCCCACCGGCCAGCGAACCCACACCCAAAATCGCCTCGTGGAATCCGGTGCGCTTGCCACAGCTTTCAGGAGGCCCAGTGATGCTGTAGAACAGACTACTGACATAGGTCACTCCTGCTGCGCCGCCCGATATCGCAAAGCAGACACCGAAGGCTATCGCCGAGTTCGCGTACACAGCGGCATAGACCATCCCCACGATGGAGACGGCCTCCGCCACCAGCAGGGGCCATATCTTGAACTGCCAGCGCTGCGTAGTACGGGCCAGGAAAAATGCCCCCATGAGCGCGCCCCAGTAGCAGAATATCACTATCCCCACCAGACGGTGGCTTAGCGCCATCTCCGCACTCAGGCCGAGCTTGGGAAACATCGTCTGTATTGTGGCGCCGGCAAACCAGCTCGAGAAGTTACCCAGCCACGCAAGCCTCATGAAAACCGGCCACCAGGCATGCTCATGTGTGCTATCAGCGTCATCAGCGGCGCTTTGTCGTTGCTGCCGCACACCGGGTCCGCCACCAGGCGTGAGCAGCAGCACTATCACTACCACGCCACCTGTGGCGGCGCATAAGACGAATGGCAGAGCGCGGAAGTCGTCACGCCATATATAACCGGCAACCAGCGGCCCTATCAGCAATCCGGCGGACCAGGAGACGTTGAACAGCCCCAGATTCCTGTTCAGTGCCCTTTGTCCGCTTGCGGTGCGCTCGGCAAGCCACGCCTGGACAGCCGGCCACACCATCCCCAGTGCGGCCCCGCCAAACGGCACCATGGCCAGCAGCCAGTAGGGATTCGGCGCTCTGGTATAAAGAAGCCATATTACTGCTGCGCTGAATATGCCGATCGTCGCGCTGCGTTTGCGGCCGATGCGGTCGGCTACGCCGCCGGCAAGAACGCATGTTGCCGCGTACCCGCCGCTGCCAAAAGCTCCTATCATTCCCAGCACGCGGGGGATCGCCCCCATGCTGACAGCCAAGAACTGCAGCGAGAGCATCAAGCAGGCCACCGCCAGGTCAATCAAGAACGCGCTGGCGAATATGCCATAGGGCTTTGGAACTGAGCCGGCCGGCACGGGCACCGGGCGGGCGGCCGCTTCTACTTCGAAGCCGCCGGCTTCTTGCGTGTCGCAGTTCATCGGGTTGTTTCCTCAATCAGTTGCGCGGAGAGTTTCGCGTACGCATAGCCCATCAGCAACTGCAGATTCTCCACATCGGCGGTGTTGTACTCCACCAACCGCGCCAGGCTCCGTTCATTGCCGGACAGGTACTCGTACCACAATCTGACCGCATCATCGCCCGCTAGCCCGTCAATATCCTCACCGCGCGCGATGTTCAGACGCCTCTCGATATTCTTCAGGCCACCACGCAATCCCAGACGGCCCAGCGCGTAACGCAGATCGCAGTGCAGATGGTCCCAGGCCACTTGCGGGAATGCCCGGCGCAGATATGGCAGGTCGAACGTGAGACCGTTGAAGGTGACTATCATGTTGAAGCGGCTGATATCATCGGCGAACTCGTCCAGGTTGTCGCCGGCGACGTAAGTGGCTGTCCGCGTGCCATCATGGACACCGATGACCGTTATCTGCGCGCGCGGCCCCAAGCCGGTCGTCTCAATGTCCAGGTACGCCGTGCGGTTGTGGAAGCTCGAATAGGCGCGCCAATGCTCACCGCTGGGCAGACAAGTGGCAAAGTAGGCGTGGTCGCCGGCCTGCAGGCTGCGCAGCGAACTCTCCAGATAGCTGCGCACGTAGTCCCAGCGCCGCTGCGAAAAGCCAGGCACCTGCTCAGTGTGAGACAGCGCCTTGTGCCAGTCGGTGAGGCCGCACGACCAGATGCGCCGCTCCGTCTTGGAGCCGATCTTGGGGATGTGTAAGAAGGTTTTGGTCAGCACTGGCCGTTTCTTCCAGTATCTGCTCCGTACAATCATCAACACCATTGAGAGCAAATGATTGTGTTTGCCGTGGGGACGTACCGGCGAATTCTGTCATTAGGTAAGAACTGTATTGAAGGTTTGGTCGTGAATGCCGGGATTAGCAGTCAAGTATCTGTTTGTTGTAGCGAGACCAGGGCGTGATAAATCACGCCCCTACGAATACCCATGCCGTTGTAGGGGCGCAATTCATTGCGCCCGATCATCTACGCGCATACGACCAACGGCAAGAAATGCTCGTCCTACGCGATACCTTCGCCAACCGCTCAGAGTATGCCGTACTCTCTCCCCACGCGCGTGAAAGCATCTATAGCCGCGTCCAGGTCATCTTTCGTATGGGCCGCTGAGATCTGAACGCGAATCCGCGCCTGGTCCTCGGGTACCACGGGATAGCTGAACCCGATTACGTATATGCCTTCCGCCAGCAGATCATTGGCCATATCGCCTGCGAGCTTCGCGTCTCCGAGCATGATGGGAACGATGGGGTGAGTACCCTCCCTGATCTCGAAGCCGACACTGCTGATGGCGTCACGGAAGTAGATCGTGTTCTGCTCGAGTTTGTCCCTTAGCTCTGTCGTCTCATCGATCAGGTCAATGGCCGTTATCGCTGCCATGACAATCGCAGGGGTGAGCGTGTTGGAGAAAAGGTAGGGCCTGGAGCGCTGCCTCAGGAACTCCACGATCTCCTTTCGCCCGCTGGTAAAGCCACCTGATGCCCCGCCGAGCGCTTTGCCCAAGGTTGATGTTATGATGTCAACTCGGTCCATAACGTCTCTGTATTCGTGGGTACCTTTGCCGGTCTTGCCGACGAAGCCCGTTGCGTGCGAGTCGTCCACCATCACCAGAGCACCATACTCTTCGGCGAGCGTACAGATTTCATCAAGCTTTGCGATATAGCCATCCATGCTGAATACACCGTCTGTGGCGATCAGCTTGATGCGATAGCCGGCGCACTCCTTGAGCGCATCTTCCAGGGCGTCCATGTCGCTATTGCCAAACCGCTTGCGTTCCGCCTTGCACAGTCGAATGCCATCTATGATACTGGCATGGTTGAGCTGGTCGCTGAGCACGACGTCTTCCGGCCCCAGAATCGTCTCGAACAATCCGGTGTTGGCATCAAAGCAGGAGCTGTAGAGAATCGTATCCTCTGTTCCCAGGAACTCTGATATTCTCTGCTCTAACTGGGTGTGTATCTCTTGCGTGCCGCAGATAAAACGCACCGAGGACATGCCATAGCCCCACTCTTCCAACCCGCGCTTTGCCGCCTCAATAACTTTGGGATGGGACGAGAGGCCAAGATAGTTGTTGGCGCAGAAATTGATGACCTCTCCCTCTTTGACCTTGATGCGCGCTGCCTGCGGGCCGAGGATGCTTCTTTCTTGCTTGTACACTCCCGAGGCCCGCATGGCCTCCAGTTCTTGTGTCAACAGCTCTCTTACAGCACCGTACATTGTCCATCTCCTCTATGCTGTCACGTCGCGGCGCTAACGCGCGTTACCACTTGGTTATAATCTTGGGATGCGCCAGAAGCCTCTGTTCGAAATCATCCACATCGTAATCATCTATATCCACGATGGTGCCCTCGCCCCGGTTGAGAATCACATCGTAGATCTTTTCCTGTATGTCATTGTGTTTGGACTCCAGCAGATTATTCGCGATATCCCATGTGCGGAAGATCTGCCTGCCGATAACGCTGTGGAGGCTGACGCCCCGGACGATCATACCGTGGAAGTCTTCGATCGTGGCGTCGCCGTCTTTGAGCCCAAACAGCACAACATCACCTCCGCGACGAACGGACTGAATGGCGTTGTTCACTGAAGAGTTGTGACCGGCCATTTCCATTGCCACATCAACGCCATCGCCACCGAAATCCCTGACTTGCTCGACCACGCTTGGGTCACTCTGCCAGATTCCCTGCTCAGGACGCGTGAACCGCACCATGCTGTCCACACCAAGCTGCTCTGCCAGTCTGGCATTTCTTTCGCTGGGTTGAATCCCGATTATTTTCGAGGCGCCCAGGGCTCTGCCGATCAGAATTGCGAACAGGCCGATGGTACCGCATCCGAATACCGCCAGGCTCTTGCCGCGCAGATCAACCTTGGTGCAAGTGTGAACCGCGTTGCCGAACGGGTCCTGCAAACAGGCCACCTCAGGTCTGATCTTGTTGGTGTCTGTGCGCCAAAGCACCCATGCCGGCAGCTTGACATAGTCAGCGAAGCATCCATCTCGGCCGATGCCGATAATTTGCTCGTTGGTGCACACATGGCTCTCGCCGATAAGGCACTGGCGGCATTTCCCGCATATAGTGTGTGAATCGGCGGAGACAATGTCACCGGACTCCCAGCCGTAGTGCGCGCGCGCAACGCCACCGGCTTCGACGATCTCTCCCAGCAACTCGTGGCCTGTGATCCTGACCGTCTTGTCTTCTGCATCGAGTGAATCGTGGATCATTTCCTTGAACGAGTCCCGAAACCATATTCCGCGGTCGGAGCCACAGACGCCGCAGTAGATGACCTTGATGATGACCATTTCGGCGTCAAGCGGATCTCGCTTTTCATCGAGCACCGGCTTGTCCGCCTGGACTTTCCTCAAGCCCCGGCTCTCTTCCCAGATGTCTTTCGACTTATCAAATACGAGCGCCCGCATCTGATCCGGCATCAAGAGATGCCCCTTTCCCTTGTCCTTTCTCGGGGATGTATGACAATACTCTACTCAGCCCCAGCGGTCTGTTCTACGTGAGGATTTCGCGCAAGGCCGTGCACACCGTCTCGGCGTCCTGATCGGTTACGTCCACATGCGTGACGAAACGTATCTTACGTTCATCGCGAGCCGTTGCCTTAACCTCGTATTCGGCGAGGCGATCGCATAATTGCGGAGCATTGATGTCTTCGCGATTAACCAGGAAATAGACCATGTTGGTCTGGACGCTATCCAAGTCCACGTCAATGCCCGGCAGCTCTGCCAGCGTCTCGGCAATCTGCCGCGCTCTGCGGTGGTCATCGGGCAACTTGGGCACGTTATGCTCCAGGGCCCACATGGCCGCTGCGCCCAGTATCCCGACCTGTCTCATGCCGCCACCGAACAGCTTGCGGGCCAGTTGCGCTTTCTCGATGAAATCAGCCGGGCCGCAGACCATCGAGCCGGCTGGCGCCCCCAGGCCCTTAGAGAAGCAAAGTGTCAGCGTGTCAACTGGCTCTACCAGCTCCGCGACCGCAACGCCGAGAGCTGCCGCGGCATTGAATATCCGCGCGGCATCCAGGTGCACGGGCACGCCGTAGTGATGAGCCAGTTCCGCCACCGCTGCGGTTTGCTGAGCGGTCAGGGCCGTGCCGCCACAGGCGTTGTGTGTGTTCTCCAGAGTTACCACCCCGGTGCGCTGCCGGTGCAAGTCGCCTGCGGTCAGTGTATCGGCAAGCATATCCAGGTCCAGCATTCCATAGTGTCCCGGCAGTGGTCTGACCAGAGCGCCGCAGACCGCAGCCATCCCACCGCGCTCGTGGTGGTAAATGTGCGCCAGTTCGTGGCAAATCAGCTCTTCACCAGGCTCAATGAGGGCATAGACGCTGACGAGGTTTCCCTGCGTCCCTGAGGTTACAAAAAGCGCGGCCTGTTTGCCCGTCAGTTCGGCGCAGCGAGCTTGCAGAGCATTGATGGTCGGGTCCTCTCCGAACACATCATCGCCGAGCTCGGCCCCGATCATGGCCTGCAGCATCTGCGGGCTGGGGAGCGCTTTCACGTCGCTGCGCAAGTCAATCATGACAACCAACTCCCTGTTACCTGGTGCCGATTGAGATAAGCCGCGGTAGCATCGCACCGCGGCTGTTACTGCTTATGGTCTGTATCCCCGGCTTAGATTCTCTTTGGTCTGCTGCGGATGCGGCGCAAAACTATGTTGCCGCCATGATAGATCACAAACAGCGCTACATATAACACAATCGCGAGATAACCCCAGCGCACCTTGCGGGAGGTCACTGTCACTGTGTACTCCGAAGCGCTGGCATCGAGTATCAATGTCGCGTGGCTGCCCGACAACCTGCCATTTTGGGCGGCTCCGCCGGCCGTAAGTGCTCTGGAAGCCGCATTGATGACTCTACCCGGCATTATTACGTGGTAGAGCAGATAATGTCCGCCGGCTTTCGCCTCCGCTGGATTGGCGTTACTGTGGTATTTCAAAGTTACCTGTTCGGCCCATGTGCAGGTCGTGTAAATCGAAAGTGGTTTCTGGAATACGTCAACAATCTGTGGCGCGGCACCGTCGCCGGCCTGCTCCATGCGCCCGGTTATGAAGTTGCGCGTTATGGTGGTGGTGGACTTGGTAACGCTGTCCTCCTGCCAGCGTTCCTGCCACTTCCCGCCGGCCTCCACATCGTAGGTCCACTTGTCCAGCGGCTTCTTGAAGATATTGGTGTCTGCTTCCGCGCTTACTTGCCGCAGGCCAGTACCATCCGGGTAAAGCTGCGTGGTCACAACTACTTTATCGCTGTTGAGAATCAGGGCGAACGGTACTGTGAGCATAAAGTACACCAGCGGCCTGGTGGCGCGTAGCGGTCTTGTGCGAACCCCTCTGCTCAGCAATTCATTCCTCACTTTCACTTTCCTGCTCCCGCCTCGGGGACCGCGAGAGCCATCCGACCAGAAAGCCGACGGCCAAGAGCACGATCATGGACAGCGCTCTGGGAGCCTCAATGTATAGGCCGAACAAGTAGAACCTCATCGGCGACCAGTTGCTCAGCAGGAAAACTGCTACGATAAGTGCCAACAGCAGCCGACTGAATAGCAGCAGATTCCACGCCGGCAGCTTAATGTTGGCGAAGGGTGCGCAGCACGCCTGCCACGTCCTGGTCAAGAATCCGGGCTTCACCGACGGCGCGACGCGCGGCCCCTGCTGCTTATCCTCGGTCGCGTCGGGCCTGGCATCTGCCGCCTGCGGCTCGGCCTGCTTCTCTTCAGCCTCCTGCTCATGGTCGTTCTTCATCCGGCTGGGTCCTCCTTCTCCGCAACTGCTACTGTTGAACAATAGCAAACACTCCGCACGTATTGTCTATGATTATAGGGGTGTGCAGAATTCAGTGTCAAGCCGCTGGCCGCTGTGCTTCACTGCCCAGGCTTGTCTGCCAGGCAATAAAACGGACTACAACCGTGGTGGCCGTAGCCCGATAGACCATACCTGGAGGTAAGGGGCAAGCTGCTTAGGCTGTCTCGCGCTTCCCTTCGCGCTCGGCCCGCTCCAGTATGGGTGGGGTTCCGTCACGTACCGTCTCTTCGGCAATTATGCACTTGACTACCGAGGGGTCGGACGGAATTTCGAACATTACGTCGAGCATTATCTCATCAATGATCGTGCGCAGGCCGCGCGCGCCGGTCTTCTTCTCAATTGCCTTCTCGGCAATCGCTCGGGCAGCGCCTTCGCTGAATTCAACCTCCACGTCATCAAGCAGCGACATCAACTTGCTGTACTGGCGAACGAGTGCATTCTTGGGCTCCACCAGGATTCGCTGCAGGACTTCCACGTCGAGGTGAGCCAGCGGCGCCATAATCGTCAGCCTGCCGACGAACTCCGGAATCATGCCGAACTTCGTTACATCTTCAGGCAAGACCATGTCCAGCAACTCGTCGTCGGTCAGGTCGCCGCCGCCAGCACTGCGTGCGCCGAAGCCGATCACGCGGTTGTGCGTGCGTGCTCTGATGATATCCACCAGCCCGTCGAACACTCCGCCGCAGATGAAGAGAATGTTCTTGGTGTTGATCTGCAGAAACTCCTGCTGCGGGTGTTTGCGGCCGCCCTGCGGAGGGACGTTGGCAACGGTGCCCTCGAGTATCTTCAAGAGCGCCTGCTGCACGCCTTCTCCGGACACGTCCCTGGTTATGGAGGGGTTGTCACCGCGGCGGGCGATCTTATCAATTTCGTCAATATATACAATGCCGCGCTCGGTGCGCTCGATGTCGCCGTCCGCGGCCAGGAACAGTTGCAGCAGGATATTCTCCACATCTTCGCCGACATAACCCGCCTCGGTCACCGAGGTTGCGTCGGCAATAGTGAAGGGGACATCGAGTAGCCTGGCCAGCGTCTGGGCGATCAGGGTCTTCCCGCAGCCGGTGGGGCCGATGAGCAAAACATTGCTCTTGTCCAGCTCCACCTCCTCATCGGCATAGTCGAGGCGGATCCGCTTGAAGTGGTTATAAACCGCCACGGATACCACGCGCCGAGCGCGCTCCTGGCCGATCACGTACTCGCCAAGGTGAGCGTAGATCTCCTCGGGGGTGGGCACTTGTTCGTCAGCAAGACCCTCTGCGAGGCTCTGCTGCTCTGTGTTGCGGATTATTTGATTGCAGAGCGTGACGCATTCTTTGCAAATATACACGCCCGGCCCGGCGATCAGTTGCTTGACCTGCGTGGGTTTCTCCCGCCCGCAGAAAGAACACCGCAGGTGGCGTCCCTCATCGCCGTCGGAGCCGTTGACATCCATAAGACTTCGCCCCTACAAGTTTCTACTTACAGTGCTGTGTACGGTCACTCATCCTCAGTGATAGACTGCTTCTCGGCTATCACATCAACTAGTCCGTATTCCTTCGCTGCCGTCGCGGTCATGTAGAAATCGCGTTCGGTATCACGCTCGATGGTGGCCAACTCCTGCCCGGTGTGCTCGGCCAGTATTTCATTCAATATTCTGCGCGTATTGATAATCTCCTCAGCTTGTATCGCGACATCGGTGGCCTGGCCCGAAATTCCATACGACCACGGCTGGTGAATCATCAACTTCGCATGCGGCAGCGCGTGGCGATGTCCCGGCTCGCCTGAGGCCAGAAGAATGGCCGACATGCTGCCTGCAATGCCTACACACCAGGTGTGCACATCCGGCGTGATGTACTGCATTGTATCATATATCGCCAGCCCCGCCGTTACCGAGCCGCCAGGCGAATTGATATACATCGAGATCGGCTCGGTCGTGTCCTCGCCCTGCAAGAAGAGCAGTTGCGCTATCACCATACTGGAAAGCACATCATCAACTGGCATGCCAACGAACACGATTCGCTCACGCAACAGCCGGCTGAAGATGTCATAAAGACGCTCCCCGCGCGGTGTCTGTTCAATTACATTGGGTACATACATTCCTAATCATCTCCTGGTGCCCTTGGCGAGCCGACCCGATCATTCCTTGGTCTCTTCAGCCGCCTCTGCGCTGTCCACTTCATCGGCCGGAGTCTCAGCGGCTTGGTCAGCCTCCGTCTCCGGCTCTTCGTCGGCCTCACCTTTCGCCTGGTCGCCTGCGGCGTCCTGTACTACTTCCTCGTCTTCGGCGGCATCTGAAACGCCCTCGACAGCTTCGCTGGCGGCCGCGGCCTGTTCTTCAAGCTTTTCGCGTTCTCGTTTCTTTACCTCTTCGTACTCCTCCCGCGCCACCTCTTCGATCTCACTGTTTTCAATGATGAAGTTGATTATCTTATTCCGCATCGCACGTTCGCGAAGCTGCTCTTCAAGCCCCTCCTGCACTTGTAGGGACTGCCGGACGAAATCTGCATCCACGCCGGCAGACTCGGCGAACCGGGCGATCTCAGCCTCGAAGTCCTCCTCATCAAGTTCGAGTTCCTCGAGGCGCCTGATCTCGTCGAGGACGAAGTGCAACTTAAGAGACGCCTCGGCCCGCGCTGTCTCATTGGCCTTGACCTCGTCTTCCTCAACCTGTGCGATCTCGGCGAAGGCTTCCAGAGAAAGCCCTTCGCGCTCCAGGTCAAGCTGGAATTTGTCGAAGCCATCAGCCGCAGCCCTTTCCACCAGGCTTTCAGGGAGGTCAATCTGTGTCCCTGCCAGTATGGCGGCCAGAGCGTTGTTCTCGGCCTCCTGCCGAGCCTGCTGTTCAGATTGACGCGCCAACTGCTCTGTGAGAACCTCTGTCCACTCTTCGAGAGTCTCGAAGTCGCCCTGCGTTGCCGCAAACTCGTCATCGAGTTCAGGCAGCTTCCGCTCCATGATCTGGTCTATTGTCGCTGAAACAGTGGCCTTCTTGCCCGCCAACTCGGCGTCCTCGTGGTCTTCAGGGTACTCGTATTCGAGGCTGACGGTATCGCCGATCTTCTTGCCGAGCATTTCCTGGTCTATAGCCGGGGCATAGCGGTCACCGCCCACGACAAAGTCCTGCTCACCCTTGGTCAGCGGCTCCTCCGCACCATCGGCCAACACTGTCAAGGTGGCCGTGACCAGATCACCTTCGGCCACCTCCTCGCGGTCAACCTCGACATCCTCAGCTCCCGCCTCGCGGAACTCTTCCAGGATGTCCTCAATATCCTTTTCGGTCACTTCCGCCGATGGCTTGAAGATATGCAGCCCCTTGTATTGCTCAATTGTGGGGCGTGGCCGCACTGTCAGGGTAATGCTGAACTCCACAGGCTTGTTCTCACCGAAATCCAGGTTCTCCAGATCGGGGAAGCTGGGGTCTTCAAGCGGCTCCAGCTTTTCGTCTTCTACAAGGGTTGGATAGTGCTCCTCGATAAGGCGGACCCACGCCAACTCCTGCAGCATGTCCTCGTCATAGCGGCGGCGGATAATCACTGGCGGTGCCTTGCCAGGGCGGAATCCCGGTATCCCTCCCTGGTCTGACAATTCCTCGAAGACCTGGCCGTACGCCTTATCTACATCTTCAGCCGATAGCTGCAATTTCAGTTCAACGCGACTACCGGGGAGTTGTGTCTTATGGACCTCCAACTGAATCGCTCCTGTCGTGGCCACACAATAAATGGCGCAGCAAACTCCGGCCTCGATACACTTGCGCCGCCCGGAGCCTTGGACGACGCCGGGTAGGTGTGACTGCCATTGGGGAAATGCTTTTTGTGCGCTGCCAATGCGAGACAGTCCGCCCCACAGCTACTGGTGCTTGTATATGGCGGACACAAGATTGGTGGGCGCGGCGAGATTCGAACTCGCATGGGTTGCCCCACATGATCCTAAATCATGCATGTATGCCAATTCCATCACGCGCCCACCCAACCAGCCATGCAACCGAGAGCCGACCTCTGCGCGACGTAACGAAAGGACTCTCCACCACTGCCTCAAATCATTGGTGGTGGGCCGAGAAGGATTCGAACCTTCGACCTTGGGATTAAGAGTCCCCTGCTCTGCCAGCTAAGCTACCGGCCCACTTTGTTGTCAGTTGTTATTGGTTGTTGATGGCGCGCCTGGAGGGATTCGAACCCCCGACCCACGGATCCGAAGTCCGTTGCTCTAATCCACTGAGCTACAGGCGCTCACCACGCCGCTGCACCACAGCATATTGCCCAGGTGCGGCGGTAAAAAATTGGGGTGGGCGAGGGGACTCGAACCCCCAGCCACTTGAGCCACAGTCAAGTGCTCTACCCTTGAGCTACGCCCACCATGTGCTCTGGCGCGCCCGGCCCGATTCGAACGGGCGACCCGCGGCTTAGAAGGCCGCTGCTCTGTCCCCTGAGCTACGGGCGCTCAAGCAGGATCTATGTTGGAGCGGGCGACGAGGCTCGAACTCGTGACATTCAGCTTGGAAGGCTGACGCTCTACCAACTGAGCTACACCCGCAACCAAAACGGTCAGCAAGGTCAGGAACTACGAGTCTGCGGCCAGCCGTCTATCGAGGCACCGGCCGTCTGATGGTCGGGGCGGCCGGACTTGAACCGGCGACCTTCGGCTCCCAAAGCCGACGCGCTAGCCAAACTGCGCCACGCCCCGACACTATCTGACCTGGATGGACATATAGTATAGCGGAGCAGGCCTACACCGTCAAGTCAGACACAAAGGCGTCGGCAGCTTGCCAATTGGCCGTCGTTGTTGCTATACTTGCTGAACCCGCCTGCGCACGAAATGCCCTAAGACCGGCCCAAGGAGTGGACAGCTATGACAGAAGAGCGAGCGACATCCTATATACTTACTGTTGCAGCCGGTAAGCGCCTCATCGGCAAGGCAGTCGCAAGTATGGACTGCGTAAGAGCTGCCATGGAAAAAGGCACAGTTGCCGTGGGAAAAGGCACAACCAACGCCTACGTCCTCGAGGAGTTGCTGGGACACCCTATAGATAAAGGCGCGTACTGCCTGGGCAATACGGTGCCGCCCGGGTTTGACGGCGCTGGCGAAGTATTCGGCGGCCACATGGATGAGGTAGTGTTCAATAACGGTGAGATAGTCGCGGGGCTGGGCGTCAAAGAGGCCGCACCGGAAATGAGCCCAGGAGATGTGGTCATCAAGGGCGCCAATGCGCTGGACTATCCCAACCGGTGCGCGGGACTCCTGGTGGGAGATCCCCACGGCGGCACCTGGGGCGGCCTGGTCGGACCGGTACATGGCCGCGGGCTGCATGCCATTATCCCCGTCGGCCTCGAAAAGCAGGTTGCCGAGCCCTTGCGCGAGACCGCCCGGGACCTCGCCAGTATGCCCGAAATCTTTCGGCCCCACGTGCCCGCACTGTGGATTATGGAAGGTGACATCGTCACTGAACTGGAGGCCCTGCATATATTGACCGACATATGGGACCCGTATCAGATTGGCGCCGGCGGTGTCTGCGGGGCGGAAGGCTCGGTACGCATCGCAGTACGCGGCACGGCGGAGCAAATCGCTGCCGTTGATGAGTTGATCGCACAGGTGCAGACGGAGCCACCGTTCGGAGAATAGAAAGCGAAGAGCTGTCGTATGGGCGATGAAAAGCTTCACGAGGCGCGGTACTGGGAAAAACTGGATGAGCAGGCCGTAGAATGTCTGTTGTGCCCGTGGCACTGCCGCATCAAGCCGGGTAGTACCGGCCGGTGTGGGGCGCGCGAGAATCAAGACGGCACGCTCTACTCGATAAACTATGGCCAGGTGACCTCGCTATCGCTGGACCCTATCGAGAAGAAGCCATTGTATCACTTTTTCCCGGGTAGCAATATCCTCTCGGTGGGGAGCTTCGGCTGCAATCTGAGCTGCCGCTTCTGCCAGAACTCGCAGATATCGCAGGGCCGACCACATACGGAATACATGAGCCCGCAGAACCTGGCCAGGGTGGCCACAGAACGCCGCTCACAGGGAAATCTCGGAGTGGCATATACCTACAACGAGCCGATGGTCTCTTTCGAATATGTCGCCGATACCGCACCGCTAGTGGCGGAAGCCGGAATGAAGAATGTACTGGTGACAAACGGCATCGTCGAGGCGGAGCCGCTGGAGGAGCTACTGCCGCACATTGATGCGATGAATGTGGACATAAAGTCCATGGATGACGATTTCTACAAACGTCTGTGCGGCGGGCGTGCGCTGCCGGCACGCGCCACCGTCGAGCGGGCCATTTCCGACTGCCACGTGGAGATCACCAATCTGCTGATTCCCGGGGAAAACGACTTAGAAGAGCAGATACGGGCGCTGGTTGACTGGGCCGCCGGGCTGTCGGCGGACTTGCCGCTGCACTTTTCGGCCTACCACCCGGCATATAAGTTCGACGCTCCGCCGACGCCGCCGGAAACACGGCAATGTGCACATAGACGGCACTGCTGATACGAGGTGCCCCAGTTGCGGGTCGGTTGCAGTCAGACGTGGCGGCTTTGCAGCAGGCCTGGCAGCGATTTCGGAGGGAAGGTGCTCCAACTGTGGAGCCGAACTCAACATTATCCAGTGAGCGCGACGACGAGGCGATGTCGGGGTGGATTCAGCGGGCCGAGAACTGGCCGAAGCGGATGGGCCACATAACGAGTGTGCTTGTACGGTTTGGCTTTGCCTCGGTGATACAGGGCCTCGAGCGCCTGGTGCCGGGCGGCATCAAGATCTCAGCAGATCCGGAGAAGGCGAAACTGGATACGCCGCTGCGTCTGCGGCTGGCTCTGGAGGAGCTGGGCCCGACGGCGATAAAACTCGGCCAGATGCTCAGCACGCGCAGCGACATGCTGCCACACGACTACATTCGCGAGCTACGCCACCTGCAGGACGACGTCCCATCGTTTCCGATAGAGCAGGCACATGAGGTCATCAAACAAGAGCTGAATGCGGAGCCGTCTGAGCTTTTCGCTGAATTTAGTGATGAGCCGATCGCCTCGGCTTCATTGGGGCAGGTGCACAAGGCGCGCCTACACGACGGACAGTGGGTTGCGGTCAAGGTTCAGCGTCCTGACGCTGAGGACATCTGCAGAGCCGACCTGGACATTCTTGCCGCCGCCATTGAATTCGCCGAAAGGCGGAATGCCTGGCTGCGCAGCAAACACGCATCCCGCCAGGTGGGCGAATTTCGCAACGCTCTGCTCAATGAGCTGGACTTCCGAGTCGAGGCAGAAAACACCGAGCGCTTGCGGCTCAATATGGCAGCACTGCCGTACGTGAAAATACCGAAGATTCACACAGAGTTGAGCAGCAGACGCGTGCTGACCGTGGAGTGGATAGAGGGCGTAAAACCCGGGGATGAGGAGGGCTTTGCCAGATATTCCCTTGACCCGAAAGAAGCAGCCCAGAACGTTGCCAAGACGATGGCACACCAGGTGCTCGTTGACGGCTATTTCCACGCCGATCCGCACGCGGGCAATATTCTGTTCACGGAGGACGGGAAGGTAGCGCTACTTGACAGCGGCTATGCCACTACGCTGGGTGAGAAGGTCAAGCGCTGTGCCACGCGCCTCATCTGGGCCTGGTTCCTCAGCGACGCGCAGGAAGTGGCCGACCTGCTGCTGGACCTTGGGGTGGTGGGCGAGAGTGTTGATCCGTTTCGTCTTGAAAACGACATTGACAGGCTGATGAGCCGCTACAGCCAGGTGCAGCGGACTTCACAGGTCGGCATCGGTCACGTATTCGAAGAGATGATGCGCCTTATTCTCGACTATGACATCATCCTGCCACCCACTTTTCCATCATTGGTCAAGGCGCTGGTGGTCAGCGAGGGGGTCTGCACACAAATGGACCCCGAATTCGACTACCGCCCCATTGCCCAGGATACGTTGAAAAGTGCGCTGATCCAGGAGATGAGGCCCGGAAATCTGGCAACGGAATTGTTTCGAGCCACGCGTGATCTCGGACGCTATCTGCGCCTCCTGCCACGACAGATAAGCCACATACTGAACCGGGCCCAGTCAGGAAACCTGGGCCTCCGGGTCGCCATAGACGAAATGGACGTGCCGCTGCGGAAACTGGATACAATCGTCAACCGCCTATCTGCAAGCATCCTTGTATCAGCAATTATCCTGTCATCCGCAGTGCTGGCGATTGTTGGAACAGACGACAACCCGATTGCCAATATCCTGACGACCGTCTATCTCATCGGCGGAGCCGTGCTGGGCTTGTGGTTGTTGATCAGCGTGCTGCGGACGGGGCGGCTCTAGCAACAATGGCACGCTCAGATGCGGCATCCAGCGGCCGGATTGATTTGAAAGAAGCGTTGGGGAAGCCGCTAATGCTTGCTTCTGCCTCGCCCAGGCGTCAGAATATACTGCGGGAAGCAGGAATGGAGTTCATCGTGCGAGTCAGCGACGCGGAGGCGGAGTTGGGTGCGGAAGGCAGCGGTGGGGATCGTGAGGGTGCAGATGCACGGGAAGGCCCGGGCGCTGATGTGTGCTTTGCTCTGCGGGCTGCGCGGATGAAGGCGCTGGATGTCGCGGGGCGCAACCCCGGATGGCTGGTAGTCGGCGCCGATACTGTGGTGGCAGTGGGTCACAATATCCTGGGCAAGCCACAGGACACAGCCGATGCGGCCCGGATGCTGCGAGGCTTAAGTGGCAGGGCCCACCGGGTTAGCAGCGCGCTGGCGATCGTTTATAATAATGGCGAGGGCGCGGCGGTCGTGGCCGAAGATTACGAGACATCGAAGGTAGTCTTCAAAGAACTGACCGAGCAAGAGATCGCAGATTATGTCAGCAGCGGCGAGCCAATGGACAAGGCGGGGGCCTACGCAGTGCAGGCCCTGGGGCGAGAGCTAGTCGAGAAGGTTGAAGGATCGTTCTTGAACGTGGTCGGTCTGCCGATTGCCAAACTGCAGTCAATGCTGGAGAAGGTGGGCTGGCGACCGGCAGAGCATACAGAAGACTGAAGGCGTTTGTGAGGTGTAATAGGCCGAGGTGCAAGACTACTCAGGCGATGGTTGGATAGCCTACCTATACGAGGGAGCCACCAGGTCGGTGCGACACTGGCTGTCGCGGTTTTCGTGCGACATGGGCATTGATCTGGGCACCGCCAACACGCTGGTGCATGTCAAGGGCCAGGGCATCTTGCTGCGGGAGCCGTCGGTGGTTGCCATAGACCACGAACAGCACTCGGTGTGCGCAGTCGGTGAAGAGGCGAAGCGAATGGTGGGACGGACACCTGCGAGGATCTCGGCGATCCGGCCGCTGCGCGATGGTGTAATCGCTGACTTCGAGGTCACCGAGGCGATGCTGCGTTACTTCATCAGGAAGGCGCACTCGGGCCGCTGGCTTGCCCATCCGCACATCGTTATCGGCGTACCGGCCGGCATCACGGAGGTAGAGCGGCGGGCAGTTGTGGATGCCGGGCGGCAGGCGGGAGCGTGGCAGACCGAGATCATTGATGAGCCGATGGCTGCGGCCATTGGCGCGGGCATGGCGGTGGCCGAGCCGGTGGGCAATATGATCGTTGACATCGGCGGCGGCACCACCGAGGCGGCGGTTATATCGCTGGGCGGCATCTGTACGCAGCGCTCAATGCGCACCGCCGGCGAAGAGATTGACGAGGCCATCAGCAGCTACATCCGCCGCGAATTCAACCTCTTCATCGGCGAGACCACCGCCGAGCAGATCAAGATACGCCTGGGCTCGGCGTTTCCAAGGGCCGATGAGGAAGCCATGCTGGTGCGCGGCAAGGACCTCGTCTCCGGCCTGCCCAAGAGCATTACCATTCACTCAGGCGAGATCCGCGAGGCGATATCGGAACCGATCTCAGCTATCGTCGATCTAGTGAAGGAGACGCTGGACGCCACCGCGCCGGAGCTGGCGGCAGATGTGATGAACCGTGGCATCGTGTTGGCCGGCGGCGGGGCGCTACTGCAGGGGCTGGACCAACTGATCAGCGCCGAGACCGATATACCGGTTTACATCGCCGACGACCCGCTGACATGTGTGGTCTTGGGCACGGCGCATTACTTGGAGCAACTTCACATCCGGCGGCCAGCAAACTTCTAAGAGATGTTGACCAAACCACAGTCTCCCCAACTCGAAGTCAAGTGGCTTGCGGTGCTGTGCGTGCTGGCCGTGGTGCTGACATCCTGGCAACACCGCACTCACCACAGCGGGCAGCAAAGCGCGCCGGAGAGGGCCGCCCAGCGAATCATGTGGCCGCTGGAGGCCGGGGTGACATGCGTGCTCGGCTGCGGACATGACGTGTTTGTATCGCTGATCCACGCGCGCTCGCTGGCGGAAGAGAACCGCAAACTGAAAGAAGAGATAGACCGCCTGGAAGCCGAAAAGCTGCAACTGCACGAATATTTCCTGCAGAATAAAGACTTGCGCGAAAAGCTCGGTTTCGTCATTTCGGGCGAAGCCAAGGGCGTCCCGGCGAGGGCGATCAGCCGCGCCAGCACCCCCGGTGGGCCGAAGGTAACTATCAAATCGCTCGACGGGCGAGAGCTGGAAGTCGGCAATATGGTCATGACCCAAAAGGGGCTGGTAGGCCGGGTGGTGTCGGCACAGAAATCGGTAGGCGAAGTCATGCTGCTCACCCACTCCGATCATGCGGTGGCCGGGATGGTACAGAGGTCGCGCGACCAGGGGATGCTCTACGCCGCGACTCCAACCGACGCCGGCGAGCCGCTGCTGCAGATGGAGAAGGTTCGGGGTCAAGCGGACCTGCGGGTCGGCGACGTGATCCTCACCGCCGGTCTAAGCGAGATATATCCGGCCAATGTGCGCATCGGTACGGTCATACGGGTTCAGACCGCGCCGGCAAGCAGCCGCACTCTAAAAGCCATCATCAAACCTGCCGCCAATCTCACCAATATCACCTACGTCCTGGTTGTCCGAAGGGCAAAATAGCCGGCGCGGCTGGTTGGGAGCGAGGGTGTCTTGTTCTACGCTATCAGCGCATTGTTGCTGCTGCTAACTGTCGCGACGCAATATGCGTGGCCGCCGTGGCTGCATATCCGGGGCGCCCGCCCGGAACTGGCACTGGTGGCAGTACTCAGTATCGGCCTGATGCGCGGGCCCACGGCCGGCTGCGTCGCGGGCTTTGTTGCCGCGTATCTGTCCGCCAGCATCGGCTCATTACCAATGGGCGGGCAGTTTATCACTCTCATGGGAATTGGGCTGCTGGCCGGCCTGCTACGCGGCGGACTGTTCTCAACCCGCATCACGGTAGCAGTTGTGGCCTCACTTGTCGGCAGCATTGCGGCCTGGCTGATTAACCTGATTCTCGCTCCACCGGCGGAGCCGCTGTCATGGTTTCGCTTGATGATAATGACAGCGCTGAGTACGGCGGTGTGGAGCATTCCCGTGTTTGCCCTGTTCCGGGCCGTCGGCAGAAGATTCGCTGCAGACACAGATAGTTACTAGCCTCAGCTCGACTGAGCTCACCGCAACAAGGCAGGGCCAGTGCTGTGACCGAGGACAAGGTGGTGCCGCTGCAGGAGCTGGGAGCCATCGTCGCCCGCCTGCGCCGCGAAGGTCATACCATAGTGACTACCAACGGCTGTTTCGACCTGCTGCACATCGGGCACGTGCAGTACCTGGAACAGGCCTCCAAGCACGGCGATGTGCTGGCCGTGGGTGTCAACTCCGACAACTCCGTGCGGCAACTCAAAGGGCCAGGCCGGCCGATTGTGCCGGAAGGTGAAAGAGCGGCACTAGTCGCGGCGCTGGAGTCGGTTGACTATGTGACGATATTTGACCGGCTGAACCCCAGTGAGCTGGTGGCAGTGCTGCGGCCCGATGTGCACGTCAAGGGCCAGGACTATGACCCGAAACGGATGCCGGAAACAGTGCCTGTGCGACAGTGGGGCGGACGGGTTGTGACGATCGAATTGTCCGAGGGGCACTCGACTTCGGAACTAATCAGGCGCATACAGGCTCTCGGCGGCGAAGATAACGAGGAATGATTACTGATGCGTGTGGCCGCAGTGATACCCGCGCGTTATGGCTCCACACGGCTCGATGGCAAAGTCCTGGCCGACATTGCCGGCAAGCCGATGGTGCAACATGTCTATGAGCGGGCAACGGAAGCCGGTTGCTTTGAGTCCATAATCGTGGCAACTGATGACGAACGGGTCGCCGAGGCTGTGAGAGCATTCGGCGGCAGCGTCGAGATGACACGCGCAGACCACGCCTCGGGCACCGACCGGATCGCCGAGGTGGCTGGCAAGAGCGATTATCAACTAATAGTCAATATCCAGGGCGATGAACCGCTCATGGACCCGCAAGCCATACAAGCCGTGGTGGAGCCATTCTTGGAAGAGCCCGGCCTGCGCATGAGCACCATCGCAACGCGCATTACCGACCAGCAGGAACATCTGAATCCGGCGGCGGTGAAGGTAGTGGTTGACCGAGCTGGCTTTGCGCTGTATTTTTCGCGCGCGCCTATCCCCTACTTCCGTATTGACGGCCCGCAGCCTCCGCCAGATGCGCCACAGCAACATCCGTGCGGGTTGTGGCCTCTAAAGCACTGTGGCATGTATGCCTACACCAAAGAGACGCTGCTGTGGTTGGCAAGCCTGCCACCGACGCAATTGGAGCAGACCGAAGGCCTCGAGCAGTTGCGGGCTCTGGAACACGGTTGCCCCATCCGAGTGGTCGAGGTGGATTACTCACCCATCGGCGTTGATACGGCAGAGGACCTGGAACTGGTGCGCAAGATAATGGAGGAGGAAGCTGCCAATGAGTGATGCTGTTAGGCAAATCACCGCCGGCGATTGTACCATAGGCGGAGAGCGGCTGGTCTTGATCGCCGGCCCGTGTCTGGTCGAGGATGAGGAGACGACCTACGAAATAGCCGCCCGGCTCCGTGACATCACCGCCGAACTGGGCGTGCCGTTCATCTTCAAGGCATCGTGTGATAAAGCGAACCGGACTTCGGCTAAATCGGAACGGGGGCCTGGATGGCGAATGGGCCTGCAGATTCTGGCCAAAGCGGCCCGGCGGGCAAAGGTGTCAGTGACCACTGACGTTCACGAGATCGCTCAGGTCTCGCCGGCCTCCGAAGTGTTCGACATGCTGCAAATCCCCGCGTTTCTCTGCAGGCAAACGGACTTACTGGTGGCCGCCGGTGAAGCAGGAGTGCCGGTCAATATCAAAAAAGGGCAGTTCATGGCCCCGGACGATATGGCGCACGCCATCGCCAAGGTCACATCCACCGGCAACCAGGCCGTGTGCGTAACCGAGCGGGGCACGAGCTTCGGCTATCACAACCTGGTAGTTGATATGCGCGGGCTGGTGATAATGCGGCAGTTCGGCCATCCAGTGGTGTTTGACGCCACCCACAGCGTGCAACTGCCCGGCGGGGCGGGTGGAGTCTCGGGCGGGCAGCGGGCCCTGGCACCGCCGCTGGCACGAGCGGCCGTAGCCGTCGGAATAGATGCGCTGTTCATCGAGGCGCATCCTGACCCCGACTCCGCGCCATGCGATGGCCCCAATATGCTGCATCTCGACAGTGTGGCCGGGCTGCTGAAAGAGCTTCTGGCGATACGGGAGGCCGTGCAGGCTATTGAAGAACAGGAGACCAACTGATACGCGATGGACCGGCAAGACATTATTGCACAGGCAAAGAGAACGTTAGATATTGAGTATCATGCCATCGAGCAGGCAGCGCAGCGCCTGGGCGACGACTTTCTGCGGGCTTGCCAGATGCTGCTGGATATGAAAGGCCGCGCGGTGCTGTGCGGGATCGGCAAGTCCGGAGCCGTGGGCCGCAAGCTCTCAGGCACCCTCGCTAGCACCGGCACGCCTGCCTTCTTCATGCACCCCACCGAGGCCATCCACGGAGACCTGGGCGTGGTGGTTGATGAGGATGTCGTCATCATGCTGTCCAACAGCGGCGAGATGGATGAGCTGTCGCAGATCCTGCCGGCGCTCAAACGGCGCGGTGTGCGCGTAATCGCCATCTGCGGTGCGGAAGACTCCACACTCGCCTCGGAAGCCGATGCGACCATTGACTCGACAGTGGAACGTGAGGCCTGTCCGCTTGGTTTGGCCCCCACTGCCTCGACGGCCACCATGATGGCGCTGGGGGATGCGCTGGCGATGGCTGTGATGTACGCGCGCGGGTTCTCCGCCGAGGACTTTGCGGCCGCGCATCCGGGCGGGACACTGGGCCGACGGCTGCTCGGTCGCGTCTCCGACGTGATGCACAGCGGCGAGGATAATCCCACCGTAAGTCCTGATGACACCGTGCTGCAATGCCTGCTGACCATGACACAGGCCGCGGTGCGGGGAGTGGTGAGCGTGACTGACGACGACGGGCGCTTGCTGGGCATCTTCACCGACGGAGACTTACGCCGCCTGATGCAGACCGAACAGAAGCGTGATAAGGTGATGGACCTGCCAGTAGCCGAGGTAATGACACAAGCGCCGATTACGGTTTCCCCGGCGACCCTGGCTACCGAGGCGCTCCGTATCATGGAGGTCAAAGAGGTGGACAACCTGCCGGTAGCGGATGCGGCGGGGAAGTCGGTGGGAGTTGTTGATATTCAGGACTTGCTGAAATTCCGGGTCATCTGAAGGCGGCGCGTGGGCTGTTATGACGCCGATTACGGTGATACAAACCGCCGACATGCATGGTCGGCTGACGCTGGAGATCGCCAGCCGGCTGGCCGAACTCAAGCGCAGCGAAAGCGCCCTGTTGTTCGACTGCGGCGACAGCCTGGATGTGCCCAATTACCTGCCGCTCCCCCACAAGTCCCAAGTGATCGCCGCAATGAACGCCGCCGGCTACGACGCCATGGCGCTGGGTAACCGGGAATACGGGTGGCGGCGATCAACCACGGCGGCGAAGCTGGCCGGACTGAAGTTCCCGGTGCTTTGCGCCAACCTCGCCAGTAACGACGGCGCAGACTCCGAGATGTTGAAGCCCTATATCACACTGCGCCTCGGCGAATGTACCATAGGTGTATTCGGCCTGAGCCCGAATATGGCGCCCAGCGGCAGCATCGCTCAGCGCACCTCCGATGTCCGATTCCTGGACGCCGAGAAAGCAGGCCAACAGGCAATTGCCGATCTGCGCTCGGAAAGTGACATGATCATCGGCCTGCTGCACTGGGGAACAAACATGAACGAGCAGACACGGCTTGTGGAAAAGCTGCCCGGGCTGGACCTGGCGCTTGTCGCACACTGGCACGTGACCGCAGGGTCGCTCATGCAGGTGGGCGATGTTGCTGTAAGCCGCTGCGCCTGCCATGCCAAACAAGCCGCGATTCTGCGACGACAGCCTGACGGCGATTGGCAGCAGGAGTTGGTGGGTCTGCAATGAGCTTTCGCGTGTACGCCGACCTGGGCAATATGACGCTGCACTGGGGCATTTTCCGAGACGGACAGTGGCTGGCCTTCAGCCGCATATCCAGCAGCGAACCCCTCAGCGACCGGTGTGCGGCATCGCTGAACTGTATGCTGAAGGAAACCGGCGAGAGCCTGGATAGCTACAGCGGGGGCCTGCTTTGCAGCTCCAGCCCGCGCCTGACCGGCGAGTTTCTGGAGGGATTGAAGGAGCGGCTGAGCATTGTCCTGCCCGAGGTGAGCCCTGAAATCCTGGCCGGCGTGCCGACATTGTATCACAACCGCGAGCAGATAGGCCCGGACCGGCTGGTCAACGCCGCTGCGGTGCGCGCGCACTACGAATGTCCCGCGACCGTCGCGGACCTGGGCAGTTGCATCACCGTTGACCTGGTGGATGCCGACGGCGTGCTGGTAGGAGGCGCCATCGCACCAGGCCTGCCGACAATGAAGGCCGGCCTCATCGCCCAGACGCCGCACCTACAGTCCGCGCTCGATGAAATCGCGCCGCCGACTGATCTCGCCAGCCGGGGCCGCTCAACAGTCGAATGTATTTCCCTGGGCCTCTATACCAGCCTGATCGCCACCACCCGCGACCTGTGCCAGAACCTTGCCGCAGACCTCGATCAGGTACGGATCTTGCTGACCGGTGGTGACGCGGCATGGGTGCGGTCAGCGACCGGCTTTGGCGACGTCCTGGACGAAATTCTTACCTTGAAGGGCCTGCAGAGTATTGACCCGGACGACTGAGGGCGCGGCAGTCAGGCATGGGCCCGGCAGATTGGTCATCGGAAACCTGGAGATCAATCCGCCGCTGGTGCTGGGGCCGATGGCAGGCCACACGAATCTGCCATTTCGTCTGCTGTGTCACCGTGGCGGCGCTGGCCTTGTGGTCAGCGAGATGATTTCCGCCAAAGGCCTGCAATACCGTAACAAGAAGACTCAACTGCTCACGAAGACCTGCCCTCAGGAGCGGCCCGTAGCTCTGCAACTGTTTGGCGATACTCCTGAGGTGTTGTATAATGGTGTCTGCGAGCTGGAGGCGGCGGGCGCCGACATGATTGACCTGAATATGGGCTGCTGTGTGCCCAAGGTACGCTCGGCAGGCGCCGGCATCGAGTTAATGGCCGACCCCGAACGCGGCATCGCATGTGCCGCCGCACTGGTAGATGCCGCGTCAGTGCCCGTGACAGTCAAGATGCGCACCGGCCTGGCCGGCGGCGATATGCGATATATTGATATCGCCGTCAAGCTGGCGGAAGTTGGGGTCAGCGCCATAGCTCTGCACGCCCGCAGCGCCGAGCAAAAAATGAGCGAAAAGGCTGACTGGTCACACATCGCCCGGCTGGTCGAGGTCGTGAGCATCCCGGTAATTGGCAATGGCGGTGCTGTCAGTGGGGGCGATGCTGCGGTTATGATCGAGCAGACCGGCTGTGCCGGGGTGATGTACGGCCGGGCGGCGTTAGGCAAGCCCTGGCTGTTCGGCCAGGCCGCAGCGGCTCTAGAGCGCTGTGCGGTGCCACCTGATCCGAACGCGGCGGAGATCATGGCCATAGCGTTGTGCCACGCGCAGATGCTGGCGCTGCACTACGGCGAGCGAGTGGCTATGCACCAGATGCGCGGGCAGATGGCACACTATACCAGGGGTCTGCCCCACGCCCTGCAGCTACGGCGGCAGATGCACAGCGTCCACGCGCTACACGATTTGAAGCAGCTTGTCTGTGAATACGTGAAAGCATTGTAGAGCGCTCTATTCATCAACGCGTGGCTCGGCCTTTTACCCAGTACGCGTGGGTCAGGCTTTCTAGCCTGACAGCCGTTGTGGTTTGTTATCGCATTCTCAGCTTTCCGTTCGACAGGCTCACGGCCCTGAGCAACGTCGCAGGGCAGCCCGAGGTCGTTCAACCTATTACATCGTGTTGCCTTCTACGCCCGAGCAAAAACATCTCTTTTCGCAGATGAAGGGTCTGTCCGGCTGTTCTTACTCACCATATCATCTCGTTCACGAACAATCCGAGATAAGCCGCTCATGGCGGAAATAATTCGTATCGTCAGTATAAGTCTGGGACCTTCGTCCCGAGACAAGAGCGTGGAGCTTGAGCTTCTCGGAAAACGCTTCCTGCTCGAGCGCCTGGGTACAGATGGCCACATGGGCCGCTTCGCCCGCTTTCTGCGGCAGTACGACGGGATCGCCGACGTGCTGTGTATAGGCGGTATTAACCTTGGCGTGCAGTGGCGCGACAGGTACTATCCCTTCAGTCAGGTCCGCGGCATACTAAGGGAAGTGAAGCAGACGCCGGTGGTTGACGGGGCCGGGCTGAAGGCCACCCTGGAGCCAAGAACCGTGGAGATACTGCAGGAGCGCGGGATCATAGATCTTCCGCAAAGCCGCGCCCTGGTGATGAGTGCCTTCGATCGCTATTGGCTGGCCGAGGCGATCGCCGAGCGCTGTGATGAGGCGATCTACGGCGATCTGATGTTCAGCCTGGGTATTCCGCGACCGGTGCGGTCCCTGGAAGCGATGGGGCGCTGGGCACGGGTACTGCTGCCCATGATTACCAGGCTGCCGCATAACTGGGCCTTTGCAACCGGTGTGCACAGCGACAGAATTGTGCCCGGGTTTCAGAACTACTATGATTGGGCAGACTTGATTGCCGGCGATTTTGCTTCCATCCGCCATTATATGCCCGACCAGCTCGCAGGCAAGGTAATCCTGACCAACACTATTACGCCCGACGATGTGGTGCTGCTCCAGACCCGCGGGGTGAAGTATCTGGTCACCACAAGCCCGGAAATCGAGGGCCGCGCCTTTGCTACCAATGTTATGGAAGGAGTGTTCGTGTCGCTGCTGGGCCGGCCACCGGAGGAGCTGCGCACTGACGATTACCTGCGGCTGGCCGAAGAGATAGACTGGGAGCCGGTCATCAGAGAATTCCCGGCGGCCTAGCCCGACACACACAACGCTTTGACGAAATTTGGCTTTGTGCTTCACGCTCTCGACACCAGCGATGTCGCCCGCAAATATGCAGTAGCCAGGTACCTGCCCGACTGGATTGTGGAGCCGACTTTGCGGCACCTACCCGCGCGGATGGTCAGTGAGATAACTGGTATCAAATCAGCGACCGGCGCAGAGACCAGCGGATGGTTCGTGGGTTGCACGCTGACCTCGCGGCAACTGCTCAACGATCCGCCGGAGCGCTCGACTGCTAAGATCATCGAATCGTGCAAGCTGGCCGCCGATCTGGGCGCTGACATCGTCGGATTGGGGGCGCTGACGGCTGTTGTGGGCGATAAAGGAATTACTATCGCCGAGCAGGTTGATATCGGCGTGACCACCGGCAACAGCTACACTGTGGCGACCGCCATTGAGGGGCTTACGAAGGCGGCGCAGATGATCGGCCACGAGCCGCAACACTCGACGGTGGCTATCCTGGGGGCCACCGGCTCGATCGGCAGCGTCTGTGCGAAGTTGCTGGCCGATGAGGTGGCTCGCCTTATTCTTGTGGGCCGCCGGCAAGATGCGCTCGATGAGCTGGCTGGCGAGATAGCCGGCTCCGCTGTCGTGGAGACCTGCACCGATATTTCAGACGCGCTTTCCAAAGCGCCACTGGTCGTGGCGGTGACCTCTTCGGTGGAGGCGGTGGTGGAGCCGCACGATCTCCTGCCCGGCGCGGTTGTATGCGATGTCGCCCGCCCGCGCGATGTCGCCAAAGCAGTCGCCGAGCAGCGAGCCGACGTGCTCGTAATCGAGGGCGGAGTCGTCGCCGTGCCCGGTCAGGTCAACTTCAACTTTGACTTCGGCTTCCCGCCCAAAATGGCGTACGCGTGTATGGCCGAGACAATGATACTGGCCCTGGAAGGGCGGGCCGAGGACTACTCGTTGGGGAATGATCTGGGCATTGACCGGGTAAGAGAAATCCAAGAACTCGGTGAAAAGCATGGCTTCAAGCTGGCTGGCTTCAGGTCCTTCGAGCGCGCCGTGGAACAGGATACCATAGACCGGGTGCGCAAACTGGCCGCCGAAGCAATTGAGGCATACCAGCAGGGCGACTGACGCGGTCGGCGAAAACATCGCATTTGGCATTATGACGGGTTTGGTGAGATACTCAGATGCCTTCTGATGAGGACCAGGTACGGAACCGCAAACAGAAGCTGCAGGACTTGAAAGAGCAGGGGCAAGACCCCTTCGACATTCACTCCTTCGACCGCACTCACACTGCCGCGCAGCTAGTGGCGGCGATCGAGGCGGCTGAAACGGCCGCCGGCGACGAGGATATAGACTGGCAGGCATCCGGTCTCGACACGGCAGTAGCCGGCCGCCTGATGGCCGTGCGCGACCAGGGCAAGTCAATATGGGCCGACTTGCACGACGCCAGCGGCAAGATTCAACTGTGGGTCACTCAGGATGAGTTGGGCGAAGAGACGTTCGAGAAGTTCAGGGACCTCGACATCGGCGACATAATCGGAGTGAGAGGTCATGCCTTCCGCACTCGCCGCGGTGAGCCGACTGTGCAGATCTCAGAGTTTCAACTGCTAGCCAAGTCGCTGCGGCCGCTGCCGGAGAAGTTCCACGGCCTGCAGGATGTGGAGATACGCTACCGGCGCAGGTATCTGGACCTGCTCGTCAACCCGCAGGTGCGCGACATTTTCGCCAGGCGCACCGAGGCGCTCAAGGCGATCCGCGATTTCTTCGATGAGCGCGGCTTCCAGGAAGTCTCCACCCCGATGATGCAGCCGCTGTACGGGGGAGCCAACGCCCGACCATTCATCACCCACCACAACACGCTGGATATGGACCTGTATCTGCGCATCGCCCCCGAGCTCTATCTGAAGCGCCTGCTAATCGGGGGAATGGAGCGGGTGTATGAAATCGGCCGTGTCTTTCGCAACGAAGGCATTGACGCCCTGCACAACCCCGAATTCACCATCCTCGAAGCCTACCAGGCCTACGCGGATTACGAAGATATGATGGAACTGTTCGAGGAGCTAGTGTGCACAACCGCAATGACGGTCAATCGCTCCTCCCAGTTGACCTACCGCGGTGACGAGATTGACCTGCAGCCACCGTGGCACCGCGTATCGCTTCTGGACGCCATCCGCGAGGCGACCGGAGTGGACTTTGAGGAGATATCCAGCGACGAAGAGGCGCGTGAGGCCTGCAGGGACCTGGAACTGGGCGATATGACGCATGATGACTGGGCGGCGCTGCTGGACAAATGCTTCGACCGCTATGTAGCGCCCAATCTTATTCAGCCCACCTTTGTGATAGACTACCCCGTCAAAATCTCGCCGCTGGCCAAGCGACTGCCTGACAGGCCGCATCTGACGGCCCGCTTTGAACCCTTCATCGGCGGCGAAGAGATTGGCAACGCCTTCAGCGAGCTCAACGATCCGGTTGACCAGCGCGAGCGCTTTGAGGCGCAGGCCAGAGCCGGCCTGGCGGGGGATGCGGAGGCCCACCCGCTGGATGAGGATTATCTTATGGCCATGGAATACGGACTGCCACCCACCGGCGGCATGGGCATGGGCGTTGACCGGGTGATTATGCTGCTGACCGGCTGCACTAACCTGCGGGAGGTAATCCTGTTTCCGCAGTTGCGTCCCGAGGAGCGTTAGAGGATGGGCCTTGTTCAGGACATTGCGCAGTCAATGCGACCACAGCAGTGGACCAAGAACCTGCTGGTATTCGCCGCGATACTGTTTGCGGGCAAAGCCGGGGACACGGAGGCGGTAGGAGAGGTCCTGGTCGGCTTCGCGGCTTTCTGTCTTCTTTCGAGCGCGGCCTATCTGCTCAACGATTCGCTCGACGCCGCGCAGGACCGGCAGCATCCGGAAAAGCGCCATCGCCCGATAGCCGCCGGCCGCATCCCGGTCTATGAGGGCATTCTGCTTGCCCTCTTCTTCGCTCTCTTGGGCCTCGCGATGTCGTACTTCATCACCTGGGACTTTTTCGTCACTGCGCTATTGTACCTGATCTTGACCACAGCCTATTCGCTATGGCTCAAGCACATCGTCATCTTAGATGTGCTGGCGGTGTCGCTGGGGTATGTGCTGCGGGCTGTGGCAGGCGCGGCGGCAATCAGTGTCGAGATCTCCCCCTGGCTGATCATCTGCACGCTGTTGCTGACACTGTTTCTGGCGCTTGCCAAACGCCGCGGTGAGCTTGTGCAGCTCGAAGCAGGGGCCGTTGATTATCGCAAAATCCTCGATGAGTACAGCCCGCAGTTGCTGGACCAGATGATAGCTGTTGTGACAGCCTCCACCGTCGTGGCCTACTGCCTGTACACGGTGGATGAGCGCACCCTGCAGGTGGTCGGCACACAGAACCTTGTCTATACCGTGCCGCTGGTCATATACGCCATATTCCGCTACCTGTATCTGATGCACGAAAAAAAGCTGGGCGATCATCCCGACCAGCTCTTACTCACAGACGGCCCGCTGCTGTTGACGGTGGCGCTTTACGCTGCTGCAGTGGCCGTCATACTCTATTTCATCCCCTGAGCCCGTGCCGGACGCTTGCCGCTGAAGTCAGAGCAACTACTCACCTTGTGGCTTTAGACTGTGTCAAACCAACTGAAGACAGTACGATAGGCGTCTCGCCTGTCGAGGCGTCTCCCCTGTCGGTGGTGCCGTTGTTGTTCTCCCCTCTCCCTGTGGGAGAGGGGAAGGGGGTGAGGGTGCCGTTGTTGTTCTCCCCTCTCCCTGTGGGAGAGGGGAAGGGGGTGAGGGTGCCGTTGTT
>JALGTY010000003.1:0-1646 GCA_029821145.1 Candidatus Zipacnadia bacterium | reverse complement strand
AAGGGGGTGAGGGTGCCGTTGTTGTTCTCCCCTCTCCCTGTGGGAGAGGGGAAGGGGGTGAGGGTGCCGTTGTTGTTCTCCCCTCTCCCTGTGGGAGAGGGGAAGGGGGTGAGGCCAAGGTGAGTAGTTACAAGTCAGACGGGTATGATCGGCAGAATGATGTGTGAAGGATGCTGCCGGTCGTGGTATATGGTCTGGTCTGCGGGCCGAAGCTCCGCGTCCATGCCCGGCTTGTGCCCCGTATTGGGATTCCTGTCCCAGAGAGGGAAATTACTGCTCGTAACATCCACGCGGATGCAATGCCCCTGCTTGAACACATTGCTGGTCACCTGGAGATCAATGGTGTACTCGTAGATCGTATGCGGCACGATCAGCGTGGGGTTTTCCCAGTCCATTTCGCGGAACCTCGCACGGATGACGCCCTCGGTGATGTTAATCGAGCGCCCATCGGGATACACGTCGGTCAACTTGGCAACAAAATCCGTGTCCGGGGCTGACGAAGCTGCATACAGCTTCAGTGTAACGGGGCCTGTGATCTCTGTGTCCTCATCCAGAGGCTCCGTCGTGTACACCAGCACGTCATCCCGCTGTTCGATTGGCCGCTGGTCGAACGGCCCCGGGCGTATGACATCTCTGGCCGCCTCCCAGAATAGCCCAACCGAATGGTTTCCCCCCAGAGTCGGAACGGGGTCCAGCGGATCGTAAGTGTAGTTGTCCGGCGGCTCGTCTGCCGGTATTTCCGTGCTCAGGACGCCAGGCGAATTCGCTGCCCCGTTGCTGTGGAGATAGTATTTCACGTACTCGGTTCGCGCCAGCGGCCATTCATACTCATCGCGCCAGGTGTTGGCTCCCATCACGAATATCCGTATCGGAGCCTCGGGTACCCACTGCGAACCAGTCGGCGAGGAGCCGGCAGCACCGTCCTTGAGTGTGGCGTCGAACCACTCGCAATACAGGCCGATGGCGTCCGGGACCGACTGCTCTCCGAAGTCGAGATCGCCGAACTCCGACGACCCGCTGAACCCGTGCCCCCAGGGGCCGATGATCACCTTGTGACGGCGAGCCAGCTCCGCCGATGAGGCATGCTCAACAATAGCCAGGTAGTTGCGGAAGGTCTCCTTCGGGTAGTAGTCATACCAGCCGCCAATGAGCAGTGACGGCATCGTGAAGGCGTGGTATTTGTCGCGGATGCTGAGAGCTTCCCAGTAGTCATCGCGAGCATGGTGCCTGACGTAGTCTCGCCAGAAGGGGATCTGCTCATAGCCGCTTTCTATGTCCAACTCGATAAGTGGCAGTTTCCTGAAGAGCGCTGAAGTGGCAGTTTCCTGAAGAGCGCTGCCATATCATAGGCGTCCATAATCGGGAAGTCGCTACTCGTGGCGCAGACTTCGAAGCACAGCCAGATGAGATTCAGAGCCAGACTGAATGCCCCGTCAGCGTAGTACGCACGCCGCCACGGATCCCCGGTCATGAACATGGGGATCAGTGCCCTCAGATACTTGCTGCCCTCCGGCGCGGCCAGGAATTGCGTGCCGGCCAGATACGATGCTCCGAACATGCCGACATTGCCGTCGCACCATGGCTGGTCGCCCAGCCATTCGAGCGTGTCATAGCCGTCGTGTGCTTCGGCGGTAAAGGGATACCAT
>JALGTY010000585.1 GCA_029821145.1 Candidatus Zipacnadia bacterium | reverse complement strand
TGCCCCCGGCCATTGTCCCCAGAGCGCTCATATTGCTGGCCTGGATGAGTTTAGCCTGGAGTTGCTCGCGCGCGGCGATCTGTGCTGCCAATTCCCTATTAGCTGCTTCCAGTTGCGCAGTGCGCTCTTCAACCAACCGCTCCAGGTGCTCATGGAAAGTCCTTAATTCATCCTCCATCTGCACCCGCTGGGTGATGTCATCTCCCGAAAACAACACGCCGGTGACTCGATCTTGTGAGTCGGTGATTAATATTATGTTAACTAAGGGCGCAAAAGTTCGGATTTTGAGGGGGCCCGGGGAGCTAAGCCGGATGCAAACCATATTGTTTTGGTTAACAGTTAAGCTGGCTCAGATGAAGCTCTTCCTTAGAGGTTATGTCATGCCGCTCTTGGGATACAGAGCACATGGCGCTATTAGCCTTAATTTTCTTAGGTCAGTGCAGGAGGATTTCTACATGCCGGTGGCGAAGTAATCCATTGGTGCGAATACTCAAACGCTGGTCTCTGACGAAGACGGCAACATAAGTGTCCTACGGAGTGTGCACTAAACCTTTGGTTTTGCTACACAGCAGGTCCAAACACTGTGTACCTAACTCGGCTTCTGGCGGCCGATCGCTCAGCATGATACGCTGCACCAGGAATATGGTTCACTTGGCTTTGCTGCGATAGCCATCGCGCACACGGGTCCGGCGTGCCGCATACGTCCGCCATCACGCCCGCTCTTCTTGCCTGTTTCCCCGATCCTAAGTATCCTGCATAGTGCCGGTTTGCTCTGGACTTCTGCTCTCGGCGGCCAACGGATGCGCAGCAATTGCTTCCCGTAGTTGCTGGGCATCGACGTACAGGTATATGGCCGTCGTGCCGAGACGACTGTGGCCTATCAAATGTTGGATGGCTACCAGGTCAGCCCTACCGCTTTGTAACAGCAGCGTCGCGAACGAGTGCCGCAGAGTGTGCATACTCACGCCGGATCGCTTGATGCCGCTGCGTTCGAGTGTTTTGCGCCAGATGATCTGCATCCGCGAAGGGTATATGCGGTTGCCACGATTGGTAGTGAAGAGATAGTCGTGGCCGCATGGAGGCCGATACTCCAACCAGTCGGCGATGGCCTGCTTTAGTTCGTCAACCATAGGTATTATGCGAGTCTTATTGCCCTTACCTCGCACCACCCGCAAGGTCCGGCCATCCAGGTCGGCATCGCCGGTCTTCAGATTGAGCAGCTCACCCCGGCGCAGGCCGGCGTAGATAAAATGTAGCCATAATAGCATAGTCACGGAAAGCACAGTACGCGGTCCGCTGATGCATACAGACAATCCACGAGCGGATCATCTCTACCGTGATTTCCGAAGGCTTTTGTACCTGGAAGTTCTCCTGCAGGTGAACGAAGAATTGGCACAGGTCCGAGCGGTAGGCCTTCGCTGTAAGCGGGCTGCAACCCTTCTCAGCCTGCAGATACAGCAAGAATTCCTGAGCTAACCAAATTGCGCCCAGGGACTACATTTTACCCCAGCGGAACAATAAAAGTGCTTATGTTCCGCTTTTTCGCTGCAATTTCCTCAGTTTCCCCCCAATTTGTCCATGGAGAGTGTATCTACAAGCCGAATTAGGTACACAGTGTTTGGGCCTGCTGTGTATCAAACCCAAAGGTTTAGTGCACACTCCGTAGGACACTTATGTTGCCGTCTTCATCAGAGAGCAGCGTTCGGGTGTTTGCGTCAGTGGGACATTTCGCCACCAACACACCGAAATCCTCCTACGTTGGTCGAAGAAAATTGGCCCTGATAATCCTATCTGCCATTGTTGCGAAAAGCGAGTATCTAAGTCGCAACACAGATGTCCGCTCAAGTTAGCTTAGGTACAGCAGGATTCCAATCCAGTCTGGCTCCCCGGTACTCCCCAAAATCCGAACTTGTTGGCCTCGTACTTAACATAATATTGTACGTAAAGCCGAAATTCACCCCCAATGACCCTCCGGGACCCTCGGAGGACCACTATATACTGACTATCGCATCGTTGCGCTCTCGCCTCCTCTCCATTC
>JALGTY010000584.1 GCA_029821145.1 Candidatus Zipacnadia bacterium | reverse complement strand
GTGGCAGATGGGGCACTCAACCTTGTAGGGCTTATCGGGGTTCCATATCCAGGGGTAGTGCCCGCGGCCTTCGAAGATGGCTTTACCACACTTCGGGCAGCCCCAGGTGCCGTGGGCGATGCCGTGAATCTGCAGATCCGGTATCCAGTCCCAGATGTACTGGTCGGATTTACTCAGCCACCATTCAGTCGTGTTGGGCAGAGAGTAGGCTGGAATGCTCGCCGCTGCAAGAATCAGTACTAGCAAGGCTGCAACGCCTGTGCGGGGCATCTCATAGACCTCCAGTTGATGGGCTCGGTGCATTTCGCATCATTGCTTCTCCAGATAGGCGGTCTGGGTTATGTAGTAGCGGTCCCCGGGGCCGAACTCATATACGTAAGCCAGCACCCGGCCATCGCCGTCTTTGTCCACGAACGCCTGCTCCAGGTCATGACCTGCCTCCACGAAGGCCGTGCCTCCGAACGGTGGCCAGGGACGATTCGGGTCGCCCCGGCGATCGAAGCGCTGTATCTTCAGCCCGAGCGAGCGGTCTTCGTTGTAGAGCCACTTCCCCGCGAAGCCGGTGCCCGAGTGCAGGACATCCATCTGCGCGTTGAGGAGGACCGTGGCTTTTTCGTTGTCAGCGGCTTCAACCCCGCCCCGGCCCCGGTACAGAATCGCGTCAATATCACGCAGCTTGATAATCGAGCCGTCTGCCACGCGCTGTACCGAGTCTATCACGAAGCTGGTATTGCGCGGCGGTGTGGCGAAGATGATTGGCTTGCCGGCCAGCTTATCTCCCTCCGACAGCTTCTGCGGCACGCTGAGTGTCATCCCCTCATAGTCCACCGAGGTCACCGTACCCTCAATCGGCTCACTCAGCTTCACCGAGGTGTCGCCGAAGCCTAACGAGCTGCCATCCAGAAGCGCCAATCGGTCGGCCTGGTTGTCGGCGCCAATCGTGCATATTCCGACCCGGCCCTGCAGCGTCACACCATTGGCCGTGGCCTGGCCGGGGCTTTGCAGGCAGATCAGGATGTCGGTAGCGCCGTCGGTGCGCTCAATCGCCAGCGCGACATCGGCAGGCCCGAGGCCCTCGGTGCCGCTCAGCCGCTCCACGCTGTCAACGAACGGCTGGTCATACAGCGGCTCCAGAACCGCGACAAAGGTGCTCTGCAGATCGCCAACGGGGAATACTCGCTTGTTGCCTTCGAACTGCTCGTTGTAGGGCGGGCAGTCGCCATTGCGCAAGAACATATAACGCAGTTCGTCTTCGCCGGGCTTGCCAAACGGGGGCAGACCGCTGGCGAAAAAGACCTGCTCGGCATTGCCTGCAGGCACGTGCGCGCGTAAGAATGGCGTCTGCTCACTCCGGTGGTTCCATGTGGCGATGAAACCGTCCTGCGGCACACCCTTTTCGACGTTGTAGAGGTATTGATAGCCGCTGCCGGCGTAGCCGTAGTTCTGCCGCTTGTCGTCGTAGAACTCCAGGTATTCCACCTCCGGGCCGGCCAGCGTGCCGCCGTCCTGCTTTGTCAGGCTGACGCCCTGCACTGTCACCTCGGCGCTGGTGCCGTGCAGGCTGTAGTCGTGCTGTGAGCCGCCGGCCACCCGGAAGATGTCCACCAGGTAGCTGTTCTTCTCATCCACGTCAACCCACACCAGCGTGCGGTCGAACCTGGACACGAGACCGGGGTAGGCCGCCTCGCCGCTCGTCTCCAGCAACTGCGCAGCCGGCGTGACGGCGAAGGTCCTGATGTAGCCGGGCTCCTTGGTGTACTGCTTGCTGGCGTCAACCATCACCGTGTTGTGGGACGGGGTGTTACTGGTCCAGGCGTACGCAGAAGGACTGCCCATGTACGGGTAGCCGAGGTCGGGGGTAACCGGGCCACGCTTGTTGAAGAGGCTGAAAGTGAGCCGATCCCAGTGACCGTGGGCCGTAGTGCCGCCATAGTAGCACGTCAGTCCTCGCGCAAAATCGCCTTGGCCGCTTTCGAGTATCCCGAGGCCGAAAACCGGGTAGTTGCGGCTTTCGAAGGTCATACCTGTGCCGACTTGCGTGGCATAGCCCTTCCAACTCCCACCATCGCCGATTGAAGGGTACCAGCGGCCCGCAACAATCGGTTTGGTTCGGGTCTTGAGCACTTGTTGGACGCGGGGCCAGGAGTAGAGGTCTATACCGCCTTTCTCCAACACCGCGGCCAGGGGGGGAACTTGCGCTATCCCGTAGCCGAAG
>JALGTY010000124.1 GCA_029821145.1 Candidatus Zipacnadia bacterium | reverse complement strand
TAGCCCCATGCTGCGAAGCACGGGGCTACGAATAGCAACAACATGCCGACGCTGATTACCGCTTTGCAGGCACACACCAGGGGTCACTTCCTTCGTGAGAAGCTATGGCGCGGTCTAGAGGATTGCAGGCCCGACACAGTGCCGTATGGTTTACATCACCTGGAAGGGGCAGGAGGTCCAGCACTTCAGGGCCAAGTCTCCACGCAGGCCGTACCACTTCGCATGCCCTTCGCAGAACCCGAGGTTCTGGAGGTTGGAGTGCCTCCCTCCGGCTGCTAGCGCCAGTCGTAGAAGATCTCGGTGGCGGCTACGCCGCCGATCAATTGCTGCTTAGTGAAGCCCTTCGCGTGACCGTCACAGAACGCATAGTTGCCCCGATCGTTGTGGTCAAAGCGCGTACTGCCGGTAGGGCTGGTCACTCTGTACCAGCCGTACACCTTCCCGTTGGAGTGATAGTAGATGGATTCGCCGATCAAGACGGTGCTCGAGGGATACTTCACCGCCACATCCCGGGCTATCGTGGGGAAAAACCGTTGCGACAGTTGATAGTTTATGCCGTACTGGGAATACGCCCCGCTGTACCAGTTATGGTCCCATCTCATTCCCGGACAGCCGAAAATGCCGTAGTTCCTCGTGCTGATAGCTCCCTGTCCCAGGTAGGGGAAGATCGCCAATGGCCAATAGGTGCGCGGGGGGTTGTAGTAAGTCACCGGGAAGAAGCCGTCGTAGTCCTCGGTGTACATCACTATCGCCAAGGCGATCTCCTTGACGTTAGACAAGCAGGAGGCCTCCTGGGCTTTGGCCCGTGCCCGCGCAAACACCGGGAATAGGACTGCTGCCAGTATCGCGATTATCGCGATCACCACCAGCAATTCAATAAGCGTAAATCCAGCTCGCTTCATCCTCACTTTCATCATCCCTTTCTCAGTCTTATTGAGGCGCACTATCCTTGCGCACTATCCTTCCATAATCATTGTTCGCCGCCAGTATCGCGATAATCGCGCAAGCTTATTAGCGAGAGCCTGAAGCCGCACCGGAGTGCATGCTATCTCTTCGCGTAGTAGTATTCCTGCCAGTTGCCCACCAGCTCCATTTCGGAGATCCATTTGGCGTGGCCGTCGCAGAAGCTGTAGTTGGCGCCGCCGTTGTGTCTGTCGTAGGCGTACCCCCAGGCATAGCTGGTGACGGTGGGGTTATAGAGCACATACAGTCCCTGCTTCGTCTCTCCGGCCATTATGGTCTGCGACGGTCTTGTGATCTCTGAAAGCTTGGTAGCGCCGTGTGTACTATCACCCCAATCCGGGTTGCGTAGATAGTAGCAGTTATAGCCGTAGTTGACGCCATACCCACCCCGATAATTGTCGCTGGGGCAATAGCGGATCTCCCGGTTCTTTACGTAAGGCTCCAGTACCATGAACCATAGTCTATCCCAAGCCCAGTAATACCCGCCGTTGGTGTTAACCTTGGGGCAATGGGCTGGTATGGCCTCATCGTAATCTTGAACGTACATGTGCCAGGCCAGGGCCCACTGCTTCTGGTTATTGAGACAGCTTGCTTGCCGCGCCTTCTCACGTGCCCGCGCGAACACCGGGAAAAGTATCGCCGCCAGGATCGCGATGATGGCGATTACCACCAGCAATTCAATCAGCGTGAAGCCTTTGATCTTTCTCATTCCATTTCTCCTTTCCATGATTGCATCTATCCGCCTTCGATTCCACCTTCCCTGCCAGCGGGTACCCGTGCCTGCGGCACGGGTGAGGGCAGGGGGTCAGGCAGAATTGCAGGTGCCCACAACTTCGGGCCTGTCCTCTATCAATACTTCGGGCTGCCCCACGGATACCAACAGAGGTCCCGCAGCGGCTTGGTGTAGGGGATCGGCCCCACGTAAGTCGAGGTGGGATCGAGCTGCACCTGATGCCATTTGGCATGGCCGTCGGCAAAGACAATATTGGCGCCGCCGTTGTGCCGTGCCGGAACAAAGCGGGACGGGTGATGACTCTCACATAGGTGATATATGTGGTAGGAGCTGTAGTCGGCACTGCTACCCGTCCAATCCGACTCGGCGATCACTACGGTCTCCGCCGGATACACAATCTCGCTCAGCTTGTAGCCGGTATAATACCCTGAAGTTCTGCCTGGTCTGTTATAGTACCCCAGACGGAAGTTGTACCCGTAGGCGAGAGGGCCTCGGATATCTCTTCTGCTCGGACAGAGGAATATCTGTTTGTTCTTTACGTACGGGAATATCAGCTCAGCCCATGTGTGCCACGTGCTGATACCACCCCAAAGGGGCCGCGGGGCCGCAACGTCGTGGATTAACTCTGAAAGGAACATCCGCTCGTCGTAGTCCTGCACATATTGCATAACCGCCAGGCCCATCTGCTTGCAGTTGCTCAGACAACTAGTCTGCCGCGCCTTCTCACGTGCCCGCGCGAACACCGGGAAAAGGATCGCCGCCAGGATCGCGATTATCGCGATCACCACCAACAATTCAATCAGTGTAAATCCAGTTCGCTTCATCCTCACTTTCATCATCCCCTCCTCAGTCTTATAGACGCGCTTTATCCTTCCCTAACTACTATTCGCCAGCAGCCATCTATTGCCTGCTTGTGCTACTCCCTGGTCTGCTGGCCTGCCTTCTCACCAACGGCGGTTTGTGGATCGCGGCACTTCAGGCTCGTAGTTGCGACTGCTGGCTCTGCCGACTAGGAACGTGGATCCATGGTAAAGTCGCTGCCGATCATCGTCTGCCTGGTAGCGCCCTTGGCATGACCGTCGCAGAAGCCGAAGTTGGCGCGCTCGTTATGGTCATAGCGAGCATGGCCGCTCGTGGGCCCATAGTAGATATACCAGCCATAGTCAAGTCCGTTTGAGGGATGTGTGTACTTTGACTCCCCAATAAGTATCGTCAAGGCCGGGCGTTCCACTTCCACATCTTTCGGATGATAGTATCTGGCAATTAGTTGATTTATCCCGTAGTCGGCATACGCGCCGTGATACCATGCCGGATTGATCTTCCTACTGGGACACTCAAATATACCGAAGTTGGAGCCGGTCCAGCCGCTGATGCTGGCTTGTCCGATGTAAGGCCAGATAGCCAATGCGTAGGTGGTGTACGGCGGGTTGTAATAATGTAGTGGGTATTGGCCATCGTAGTCGTTGGTGTACATGACAATGCCCAGCGTGATCTCCTTGACATTCGACAGACACATTGTCTCGCGAGCCTTTTCCCGTGCCCGTGCAAATACCGGGAAAAGGATCGCCGCCAGGATCGCGATTATCGCGATCACCACTAACAATTCAATCAGTGTAAATCCAGTTCGCTTCATCCTCACTTTCATCATCCCTTCCTCAGTCTTATTGACACGTGTTATCTTTCCCTAATTACTATTCGTCAGCACTTACCTATCCTCCTGCTGGCGGTATTTTTTGTTTCTGCTGCACTCACTGCTCACCCACAGTAAATCTCAGCGTCGCGCCCGGGCGCTCGTCAATGCTCACTGTCACCTCGTATTCCCCCGGCGCAAAACTACCCTCTGCCCCGCAGGTCAAGGTATTGAGTATCTGGCGCTTGCCCTTGGCGCGGATTATGCGCCCCGAAAGCGTCTTAGGGCCGCGCCGCCACCTGACCCGCAGTTGCCGGGCCACAGTTCCGAAGTCGAGACCAACATACAAGCAGATGCGTCTGATGTCGCTTGGGAAAGAAGCGGCCACTCCATACGGGCGGTTCTTGCCATCCACTCCCCGGCACAGCACTATCTCAGGCAGCAGGTCCGGCGCATGCACTTGCCATGTGCCGCTCGCAGGCGCTGCCGCAGCTTCCTGTTGCTGTTCCGATGAGCTGACTATGATCGGTGGCTCCGCAGTCGGTATCTGCGTGGAGGCAAGGTCAGGAATCTCGGCTGCCACCGGCGGGCCTGTTGCAACATAGGCACCTCCCAGTGGCAGCGCAAAGGCCACCTGCATCGGAGCCGCCCGGCCGGGTCCCAACAGCCGCCTGTCGGCCATCACTGTAACCGTCTCGCCTGCAGCCATATCAACTACTTGTGCGTGCTGGCGCTGCAGGTGAATGTTCCCTGAGATCACGCCGATCGTCGTCTCCCCGGCGAGGTTCACGCGCACCGCAACGCTCGCCGCCGCCAGGTGAAATGTGCAGGTGGGTGTGCTGATTACTGCCGGCCCTTCTACAAGCAGTTGGCCCTTCTCCACGTGTAGTTCCGCCGGTCTGCGCAATTCGCAACTCAGCCCGGGCCCCAGCAGCGCCGCAGTCGGCCTTGCTAGCTTCAGCAGGCTCAGGCTTTCATCGGTACGCAGCCGGTCGCCCACATTGACACTCATGCTGCGACTGCCATCGGCGGGTAGCCCATTGACGCTCACCGCGAGCGTGGCGGCCGGGTCATAGGTCAGCAGGTGAGGCCCTGTGTCCTGGTCGTGGGTGAACTGCGCCGCTATCTCGGTCACAGACGCGGCCAAGGTAGTCCCGGGCAGCCCGCCGTATAATTGCCGTGCCAGCAGCCATTGTTGCATCGTCCGCGCCGGCAGCGGCAAGGCCGCGCTGCGCCGGCTATGAGCCAGAACCGTCTGGAAGAAGTCCGCGTACACCCGCGGCGGATCGCTGATCAGGAGTTCTCCGTAAAGCCGACAAAGTGCCGCCAGTTGGCGCATCACCGAGGAAGTCGAGCGCACAGTCGCGTAATCGGGGCTTGTCAGTCTCTCCATCAATGCGGCTACACCGGGCTCAACCGCTTCCCCGCCTGCACGCTGGAAACTGGCGAATGTGATGACGAAAAAGTACGCCGCCGCTTCTGAGAAATCGTCATAGGCTCGCGTCGGCCCTGCGTCTTGCAGCGCGGTGGCTTCCATCAGGTCGGCGCACTGCGAGGGATGCCAGTACAGCCCGCGCAGCCGCTCGGGCAGCAGCGCGTACGTAACATGGTGGCCAATCTGATGCAGCACGTGCAAATTCGACTCATTGACACCTATGCTGACAACTCCGCCTGCCGGTGGCGGTGTCGTTCGCAGGCCTGCCTGCTGCTGCACGACGCTCAGCTTCGATATTGCTTCGGCTGCGAAAGATACGTCTGCATCAGAGAGGGGCAGCTCATTGACAAAACGGATTACGCTCGGGGTAATGCTCTGGAGATAGGCGGCCTGATCTGCGCCGGCCTGCTGCTGCAAGAGCACCATGGCCAGCGCCAACTGTGCCAGCAGCCATAAAGGACTGCCAGCAACGTGCTTTCGGTCACCACACTGCCGCTGTGCCATCAATTCCATATATCCGTGTCCGGGCGTGTGAATGCTCGAAAAGGAAGCCAGGAGCCGGCATTGTAAGTATTCCCACTTTACAACCCGTCCATTCGCCTCCCTTTCATACAACTTGGGAGGCATTGGACCCGTACCGGCCAAACTGCGTACGTTAAAGCACTTGCAGGAACTCCCCCATTGTACGCACAAACGTGTCAGGAAGCAAACAAGCTCTTCACGAAACGGTTCGCACAGCAAACCCGTTGCAGAAGTTGTGGTTGGTTAAGACGGGGGGGATTACTGCCGTGAGCGCTGGGCGTTCAGGCCGTGCAGCAACCACACGCTCAATACCGTTGACTACGTGTGAGGCCGGCTATCAGGCGCCAAGTTCTCTGCGCCGTGCGGCCTCAACGATTTGTACCGCTAACTGCCCATCGCGTATCCCTGGGACGCCGATGAACTTGTGCTCGCCCGCGATGACGATCTCCACGGACTTCGCCCAGCCGACTGACAAGTGAAGATTAATGACATCTCCGACTGCCAGTCTTGACATTTGACTTAGCGACAGCCGGGACCTCGCAAGGACCGCTTCTACCGCTACGGGGCAGAGGGCCACCGAGGTCAATACCGCCCTCTCAGCTTGCTCATCAGTGAGCTGCCTCTCATCACCATGGGTCAGCAGGCGGTGCATTGTCGAAGACGGCAGGCCGAAGGTCATATAGCCTTTCTGAGAGCCCAAACGCAATCGGTAGCTAGCGCACACCAGCCATTCCTCGTTCTCGACGGTGTCCACGGCGACGGGAGAGAGATAGATCTCTCTCATCTCGACCGGAGCCGCCTCAAAGCACTTGGCGGTCATCTTCACTACGGTGATTATCTCTTCGATAAGTGATCGGAATAGCTGCACTTCCACTTGGCTCATTGCGCGCCGTGGTATGTCGGGGGCCTGCCCCGTTCCCCCCAGCATCATGTCGAGGGCGCTGCACACCAGGGGGCGGTCCAGATGAATTAGCACCTCCGGGGCGTCGCCTATCGAGGAAAACGACGCCAAGACCGCATCGTCCGGCAGGGCGCGCAGGTATTGCCGTGAAGTCATTCGATCCACCGTGATGAAGGCTACCTCAACCTCGCGATCGAGATAGGCGCGGAGGGTGCGGTTCAGAGCCGATCCTATACATTCGCAGTCCCGTTCTATCTGCCGGACCTGGGTGCTGGAAAGGCGGTGAGCGCGCCGAAAGTCGTAAAGAGTGATTTCGACATCGTCGCTGTCGCTCTGACGAATGTACTCGTTCAGTGTAGCGCGAAGCGTCTCAAGTTCTTTTTGGGAAACGACGTTGCCCGAGGGGTCGTTAGCAGGCATAGGGCGGGGCTCCCTTCGACTTACAGGTCAGAATACCTGTCCGACAAGGCTACCCAGTAGGACTATTTGGGCTGTGTCCAATATTATTTCGGCCCCGCTCAGCAATACTTTAGCATTATAGGGCCATTATGAGCCCTGCGCGTCGGCCAGAATCTGTTCCAGCTTCTTGCGAAGTTCGCCCAACTCCTTTGACTTGAACGCGCTCTTAGTCGCCTCCAGCACACTGATAGTCTCCCGCAGAGCTTGCGCAAAAGCCGCCACACGCGGGCAATCCATCAGATGGCAGACATTCACTTCTGGCTGCTGGCTAGCCATGGCCTCGGTCAGATGCTCCAAGTCAAACAGCGCCTGAAATACGTTGCGCAGAGTCAACGTGCCGAAATTGTTGAGGTCCATCGGTGAAGCCTTTGCTGGCAAGAGACGGATGTGCTCCCTTATGGCCTCCAAATCTTTCTGCCATTGCACGAGTTGCTGGTTCGCAACGGAAACTGCGCGGTAGCTGCGTTGGCAGTTGACCCCGGCTTTTGCTATTTCCAGCAGCCTTTGCGGCTCAATAGGCTTGGTCATGTAAGCCAGCAGGGGCAGTTCAAGTCCGGTGACGGTCGAATCCAAGTGCGGCTCGTTAGTTACCACAATTACCGGTATGGCATCTGCAACGTGCGGCAGTTTACATAGAACCGACAGTGCCGGGGTGCGGCATATCTTGATATCAGCGATTAGCAGGTCGTAGTCCGTGGCACACAGCATTTCAGCCGCGGTTGCTCCGTCAGGTGCGCAATCGCACTCATAGCCTTCGCCCCGCAGCAGCACGGCAGTCCCGCTGACAAATGCCTCTTCGCCATCTGCGATCAGCACGTAACCCGAGTCACTCATTGTCAGTTGTCCATCACGTGTCTCAGTAATGGCTTCTGAGCCAGATCGCCAGGTGTGGCCCCTTGGCAGCGCAAATCATACCGCCTCCCCTGCTTCCTATGACTGCTGTGCCGTATGCAAAAAAATAAAGCACAACCGAAATCGCTGTCCCCAGGGACAGTCACTCGATTGCGCCTTCGACTTGCAGGCCTTTCATCCTACCCGGCAAGGCCAACCTGTGTTAAAGCTCAAGATTTACCAACCACTCACGCCCGTGTCCGTCCTTGGACTGTCCAGACAGGTGTCCTTACCTACCATTGTATTCTACAGGACCCAACATGACTCCTTGTGGGAACAACGGGATTCTGCAATCCGTGCTCGTCGCTGTTCCGAGAGGCCTCGACAAGCTAAGAAGCCTGTCGTGCAGGAAGGCTAGCAAAAAGGGCCGTGCCACTCTAACAAACCTGGAGGACAGACGTCCTCGCCTGTGCATTGCCTTTGCAGGCCACAATGTGAGTAATTACCTAAAATGAAGCCAGGAGCGACCAGGAGCCGCCGTTACTCCGCCGCGCTAATCTCCAGCGGCGTCACCCAGAGTGTGCCAATACCCTTAGTGCAGACCACTGCCTTTGCCGAGGTAGCGCCCTCGGCGGCGGTGAAAGTAGCCTCGATTTCTCGCCAGCTTCGCGCCCACGGCAGCCGCTGTTGTAAGTATTCCCACTTAACAACCTTGTTATTCGCATCATATTGGTATAGTTTCAGCGCTGCCGGCAGCACGTAGTTGTAGCTTTGCACGATACTGGCGCTCACCTTGTACTGCCGGCCCGGCTCGATCGTCACCTTTTCGCCTTCGATATACTGCCACGCATCATCCACCGTCTGATGGCAGCGCATCGTCGCCACCGGCCAGCTTATCGTGTCCCGCTCGATGCCACGCTGGAAGAAGCTCTGGGAGTTCACCGGCGGAGTATAGCGGTCCTTGATCGGTTTGAAGGGCAGTGCATTCGGCACCTCCTTCAGCTTCGCCAGACTCGCCAGGTCCACTGAGTACTCGCTAGCGTCAGCCATCCTGATGAGCAGTTTGTCACCCTTGATCTGGGCGCTTTCCAGCTTCGACCCCTCGCTATATGGCTCGATGACGGCCACAAAGCGCGCATTGTCCGCCTGCTTGCGAGCTATCACCGTGCGCCGCAAAGCCAGCTTGCCGGTCTCGAGGTCCTCATTCTTGCCGTTGTCGAGGCCCAGTTCGGCCAGCAGCTTTACATACTTGCCCCCGATGTCCCATGTCGCCCAGCCGGCCGCGCCCTCCGGATGCAGCGTCAAGCCCTTCTCGTAGGAGTTGCCCTCGATGATGATCTTGGTGCCGTAGTAGTCCACATCCCGCTTCAGGCCGCCGTGGACGAACTGGTCGCTTTCCGGCAGGTCCGACAGGTATGTCTCATTGCCCTGCGCATCCACCAGCCGCGCATTGGCCCACACCGCATGATCGCAGCCGATGCCGCCGAGCGGGTCCACCAGCAGCTTCAGCAGCTTCCTCCCCGTGATATCCACTTCTATTGCCTGTGGCCCGGGGACCGCCGCATCGAACTTCTCGCTGCGGTACAGCTCCTCCTCATCCGCATGGACCTGGAAGGCAACGCTGCCACGTGTTCCTCCCACGTGAGGATCGGTGCCCGTAATCAGTTCCATCGGGCCCTGTGCCGGCAGGGAGATCTTCACGCCGCGAGTTCCCAGGTTGGCAATCACCTGGCAGCCGCTATCAACCTTGCCCTGTCGCGGCTCGTATATGCAGGCATAGTCGTATCCTGTTGTCGGGTCCCCGAATGGCTCCCTCGGCTCGAGCGCGACATCGGCCGCGACTGCGCCGTAGGTCTCAGGGTGAACCACCCAGTCGTAGGTGTGCATATCTTCGGAGGCCAGCTCATCAACGACCACCAGCACGTCTTTGTTCAGCAGCAATGTCCGTGCCTGCGCCACTCCGGGTGCATAGTTGTCATTGAACGCCTGGCACACTTCCCACTCCCCGTGGGTGCCGAAAAACAGTGGCCTGCTGTGAGACGCCCATTGCGTCATCTCATCCACCGACACGCAGTTGTGCGCGATGGTGCGAACGAACCATCTCTCCCGCAGCCGCGTGCTGCTGCTGTAACCCGGGCCGTAGCCATGGTCATCCAGCACCTGACGCCCGTTATGCCAGAGCACGAACTGCAGGTTGTCGCAGTGGCCGTGCCCGCCGCCATAGGAGCCGAACTCGGCAAAGCAGGCGATATCCGGCCCTGCACCGGCCCGCAGCGTACCCATACCGGCGGCCGGCAGCATCGTGCTCGTCATCGGATACGCCGGCTCTGGTTCGCCCTCTGTCGGATAGCGGAAGTTGACTGCGCCTCCCAGCGCACTCAGGTACCGCGGATCGCGGTAGAGGTGGTAGCCCGAAGCGTATATCGAGCCATACGCGTAGGCCCGTGGGCCGCCGTCATTCAACCCAGCCAGCGAACCGTTGTCGCCGGTCAAAGATCGTGGGCACCGGCTGGTCGTGGAAGTCCGGCACCGTATGCAGCAAGTTCAGCGCCCCCGCCGTCAGGTAGTTCCGCGACAGGCTGTGGTAGCTCCACGAACCCTCGTACCAGAACCCGCCATCGAGTACGCTGTTGCCGACCAGGTGCCGGTAACCAAGCGGCCCGTCAATCGCGTCATCGAGGAACCACGGATCATTGAACACCGCACCTATCGCCGACGAGGCATCCACAAACATCGTCGTCGCATTGCCATCATTGGGCCCGCGGTAGCCCTCGTTCCAGTAATCATGCGCCGAGGCAAACAGCACATACCATTCGATCTGCAGTTTCTCATCTTCGCTCAGGACATCACTGGCCAGCAGGCAGTCATACGCCCGCGCCATGCCGGCCACCCAGCCGGTCTGCCCCATGTAGTTCGCGTGAAACAGCCGCGTCATATAGTAACTCGGGAACTTGTACGATACATAGCCTGTCTCCGGGTCGGCATACTTGCGGAAGATCGCCGCCGCTTTCTGTGCATATATTTCCTCGCCGGTGATTACATACGCGGCAGCACACGCGTACGCAGCGCTTCCTATTGTCCGGTGCTGGGAGCCGAACTCCGGCATCTCGAAGCTCTCCCATGTGTCATCCTTGTACAGCCCGTCCCAGCCGTCGGCGTAGGACAGTACGCTGGCCTGAAAATTCTGCTCCGCGGCTGCATCGCTTTTCAGCCGCTTTCTGATCTCCTCGACCTGCTGCTGCGAGAACGCCACACACGGGTGCTCTCGCTCGGCGACAATCCGCAGCGGCAGCGTCTCAAGCTGGTCCAATCCCTCCGGTGTACACTTGACGGTTACTATCCGCCGGAAGCTCTCGTCGGCATCTTTGGGAACGGTCAGATGCACCGCCACTTCCGCTGCGGCTCCATCGGCGACGGTGAGGCTGTCGGCTTCCAGTTGCGCCGCCAGTCCCTCAGCGCCTGCGAGTTCGAGCCGCGCTTTCTGCGACTGGGCGGATTGGTTGGCAATCTGAATGTAATAGACTAGCTCATCGCCGGGGTTGCCGCGACCGTAGGAGAACCATACCTTCGCATCCGCAAAGCCCACAGCGCCGTTAGGAGGTGGCTTCTTGAGGTTAGAGCGGGCCGCTCCCGCCAGATTCGGCGGCGATGGGCACGACATCACCAGCGCGTTCTTGCTCACCCCGAAATCATCCACATGCAGTACCGGTTTGACTTCAGATGCCGGGTCTATCTCCAGGGTTACCCGGTCTATCCGCGCCCATGAGAACGGGGGATCGAATTCTTCAAACTCGGTCTTCGGCAGGTGCAGGAGTTTCCAGCCCGTCCAGTCCAGCTTCACCTTCACGTAGTAGTAGCCCCAGCGCGCATTGGTGCCGTGGTAGTGACACTTGATCCATAGCTCGGGCTCACATGCCTGCGGACAGTGCACCCACAGGTCAACGAAGTCGTAATGCGTCCAGTTCTGCGCCGGCGAGAAGGTCGTGATTATGCGGAATTTCTCCGCACTGTCCCAGCGAGCGCTGGCCGCTCCGGAGTGCTTCAATTCTGTATCGGTAGTCGCGTTGACCCACTGGTCTCCTTCAGAGTCGGCAAGTATCAGCGGCTGTGCGCTCCAGGACACCGCCGTCGTCAGAGCTATGATAGTCAATACGCATAGCATCATTGGGCTTTTCATAGGCTGCTCACCTTGTGAAGCTCAACATAGCTGCCTTGCGTGTCGCCCGTTTCCGGCCCGACCCTTGCCTCTGGTGTACAGCGTGGTATAATTGGCCGAGCGAAGGTCCTTTTTTCGCCGGCAAAAGCATCGCTTGCGTACTTGTAGGGACCGAAGTCGCACTTTTTCTTTCCCGAACATCGAAGGGCTGTTTCTGCATGTCGCTATTGTTAAGACTTCTCGTCTTCGCGCGGCGCTACCGGTGGCTGCTGGCCTGGTCGCTGTTTCTGGTCTTCGTGGCCACAGCCCTCAATATGTTTGTCCCGTATCTGTTTGGCCTGCTGGTGGACCGCATCGCCGGTTACGAAAAGCTGGGCGAACTGGGCAACGTGCCGCCGGTCGAGCTGTTGGCCTATCGCGACGAGGCGTGGACTTTTCTGCTGCTTATCTGTGGCGTGATCCTCGGCGTCGCCACGATCGCCACGCTGACCACCTACCCGCAACAGATGATGCTGATGTTTGCGGGCAACCGCATCGTTTATGATATTCGCCGGAGGCTTTTTCGCCACCTGCAGCGCCTCTCGATGCGCTATTTCGAAAGCAACCCTCATGGCCGCCTCATGTCACGGGTATTGTATGACGTTGAGGCGGTCCAGGGCATTGTCAGCAGCCAGCTTGTTGAGATCGTTACCAACGTCATCACACTTGTCGTAGCTATCGTAGTATTATTCATCTACAACGTTGAACTCGCATCAATTGCCGTCGGTGTATTGCCGCTTTACGTACTCAACTTCCTCCTGATCAGACGGCACATTCGCCATGCTGCCGCCGAGGCCCGCGAGCAGTATTCGCAAATTTACACCACGCTGTCAGAGAGCATATCCGGCATCAAGGTCGTCAAGTCATTCACCAGGGAAAGCTCGGAGGCGCGCGGGTTCGCCAGCGAGGTGCGCGACAGCATCGGCATGAACATGCGCCTGGGACACTGGCGCATTATCCTCCATATCGGCGCAAGCGTCATCTCCCGACTGGCCAATATCGGCATCCTTCTTTATGGCGGCTACATGGTGCTTTACACCGGCGAGATTACCATGGGCGGCCTGGTCGCCTTCAGAGCCTACCAGACCATGCTTTATACGCCGGTGATCATGTTGGTGACCATCAACAATCAGATCCAGGTGGTACTGGCCGCTATCGAGCGCATATTTGAGACCCTCGACACCTCTCCTGACATCGAAGAGCGCCGGGACGCCATCAAGCTCGACCGGGTCGAGGGCCATGTCGAGATGGAGCATGCGGACTTCGCTTACGAGCCGGGCGAGTTGGTGCTCGATGACATCACCTTCGTCGCAGAGCCCGGCACGGTGACGGCACTGGTCGGACCCAGTGGCGGCGGCAAAAGCACCCTGGTTCATTTGATCCCGCGCTTTTACGATCCCACTGCCGGCCGCGTCCTCATTGACGGCTACGACCTGCGCGATGTCTCGATAAGCTCTTTGCGCCACAACATCAGCATGGTCATGCAGGAGGATTTTCTGTTCATGGGCACGCTGCGCGAAAACATCAAGTACAGCCGTCCTGAGGCCACTGACGAGCAAGTCGTGCAGGCGGCAATGGCAGCCAATGCCCATGACTTCATCATGGAGTTCCCCGACGGCTATGAGAGCATGGTCGGCGAGCGGGGAACTAGACTCTCCGGCGGCCAGCGCCAGCGTATATCCGTCGCCCGGGCGATCCTGCGCGATCCCAGAATCCTCATCCTCGACGAGGCCACCAGTGCTCTGGACTCCGAATCCGAGGCCCTTATCCAGGAAGCCCTCGAACAGTTGATGAAGAACCGCACCACCTTTACCATCGCCCACCGGCTTTCCACTGTCATGAACGCCGACATCATCCTGGTCCTCGACCAGGGCCGCATCGTCGAGCGCGGCAAGCACGCCGAGCTGGCAACCGCCGGTGGGGTGTATCAGATGCTGTGCGAGGTGCAGTTCAGCCAGGCCGCCGAGAAGATGAGAGAGCACGAGGAAGAACTCCGCCGCTCGCGGGATGAAGAATGATAACCATAAGTGCAGCAGCAGGATGAAAACCAGGCCTGCTGTCTTGCCCGAC
>JALGTY010000123.1 GCA_029821145.1 Candidatus Zipacnadia bacterium | reverse complement strand
ACGCCCATGCTGGCAATGAGCTCGCTGAGAGTAAAGCCACGGCCGGTGCTATTCTTGCGCATTTGATGAGTTCCCCCCTCACCGGACTTATGATGTGCCATTTGCTACCTGCTGTGCACCTCCACGCATCTCTCGACTATTTGCTCAGAGCCCCCTTGGTTACCGCTGGGACAATTACACTGCTCAAGCTTCTCTCATCGCATTCTCAAGATATGCTCAAATCCAATGTCCCTGCCACGAAAGCGGGATAGGAATGGCATTACAACTGTGGCGCGGCGAAAAAGAAACGCTGCGCCTGAGCTTCAGGCGCAGCGGCACGGTGTGACGTACCTGTTATGATCAGCATTGTGTCACCTGGGCATTAATTCGTCATCCCCATCGTCATCTCTATCTTCCTTATCTTTCTTATCTTTCTTATCTTTCTTATCTTTCTTATCTTTCTTAGGAGTGGGCATCGCATCGTCGGGGTTCTCCACGACGACAGACTGGTCGGCATTCAGGACTACTATCCCGGGCTTGAGGCGGCATTCGACCTCGACCTCTCCGTCCTCCACGCTCACATAAGTAGCCGCCGAGTCGTGGCGGGTGGTCTTATATACGGTAACCCGGAACCTGGTGCCCCGGACGGCAGCGACTATCTCGGGAGTGCAGACCTCGAAGCGAGATCCGGGAGTAACTGTCACGTCAACCGAGCCTTCTTGCCCCTCGGGGATCCATACCACGCTGTGAAGTCCGACGTTGCTGGACACAGAGGTCAGTACGGCAACGCTGAGGCCGTTTTGAATATCTACTCGGCTGCCATCGGCGAACTTCAGTACGCCTCCCTCAATGAATTCTCCTATGCCGATCTTCGTCCCGTTGTGTGTTACATCTCCTACCAGGCCGACTCCCGACTTCCCCTTGCCGCAGACAACTGCGCCCTTCCTCCCGCTGTTGTGGCGCGGGCACCCGACCACGAATTCGCTGGCTTTGGCCGAGGTATAGCGGCCCACAAAGAACGCACTATAGCTGTCCATTCTCTCAGGGTCGTTGGGACACACGAAGACGCTGCCGTCATCTACATAGGGAGCCAACGAGATAGTGATGTTGTCCATTGGCGGCCCGTGGTGGTCCTGGTGATAGACTTGGGCCGCAACGGCAATCTGATGCAGATTGGCAGTGCACTGAACTAGTCTGGCTGACTCGCGAGCACCTGCGAACACAGGAAAGAGAATCGCCGACAAGACGGCAATCACGCCCATGCTGGCAATAAGTTCGCTGATAGTAAAGCCACGGCCGGTGTTATTCTTGCGCATTGCAGCTTCCCCCCCTTACCGGGCTTACGATGTGGCGTTTCCTAAATGTTACCTCCGCGAATCTCTGAACTATTTGCGCAGAGCCCCCTTGGTTACCGCTGGGACACACATTCTAGCATGGAACTGCTCAAGTTCTTCTCACCGTATTCTCAAGCTATGCTCAAACTCGGAACATGCCCAATAGCCTGAAAACACTCGTTTTCACGCAGCCTTGTCGAAGAAGGTTTGCTGCCATGCAGAAGGTGAGGCCGCGAATGAGAGCGAAAGCGATAACTGAACATCACACCCAAGTACCTTCAGCATCAATTACCGCAGTCAGCTTTGAGACCTGCGACTGACCGTCTCTGTGCTGATGGTGCGAGGAAAATGGTGGTGAGAGGTAAGAATGTCGCGCGAGTCAGGCCGAGCTACGACAGTACGGGCCAAGAAGATACTGGCGGCTTTGCGTGAAGAATACGGCCCGACCAGAACAGCTCTGCGCTACTGCGATCCCTGGCAACTGCTGGTGGCGACGATACTGTCGGCCCAGTGCACCGACGAGCGCGTCAATCAAGTCACGCCAGGGCTGTTTGAAAAATACCCGACGATTGCACATTGTGCCGAGGCTGACCGCGTCGAGTTGGAGGAGTTAGTGCGGCCTGCCGGCTTCTTTCGCAACAAGGCGCGCGCCATCCAGGAGTCGGCACAGCAGATCATGGAAGAATTTGACGCCAGAATTCCGCAGACCATGGAGGACTTGACCAGCCTGCGTGGCGTGGCGCGCAAGACGGCCTCCGTCGTGCTGCAGGAGGCGATCAAGCCCGACGGCCCACACGACGGTGTGGTAGTGGATACGCACGTGCAGCGGCTGTCGAAGCGGATGGGGCTGGTGCCCGCGAGTTGGGACAACGCCGACAAGATCGAGCGGCGGCTGATGGAGATCTTCCCGCAGGAGGACTGGGACCTGGCCTTCGTCTTTATCGAGCACGGACGGGCCGTCTGTACGGCACGCGGGCCCAAGTGCGATGAGTGCGTGGTCTGTGAGCTGTGCCCCCGCCACGGGGTTTGAGCACACCGGGCCTGCTCTCCCAGCGCGCTTCCTCATCCGATATCGATCAGCAGAGATAGCTCTTGCAACAGTCGTCAGGAGGCTTCGTGGAGATGGCAGAATTGATGCTTCGCTACCAAGGGTACGAGTACATGGTCGCAGGTGAGCGACTGCAATTGCAGAGGAATGGCACGGTGTTGGCCGAGTTCAACCTGGCCCCGCTGGTCAATGGGGAGGCCACCACTATTGAGCAATGGCATGAGGCTGAGCGCGAACACTTTTGCGCCAATCTGCAGCCTGAGGGACAGGTTCACCTGGCTGTGCGTGAAGGCTGTGTCTGCTACTGGATGGAGACGTGTACTGAGCAGTTCGACACGCTCACTTACTTCCCTCAGTCGGTCGCCACCGGCAGCGACTGGCAGACATATCTGTCCGACGAGCACGATCGGCGCTGGGAGATCGCCGTTGACGCCGAGGTGGCCCTTTCCAGTGCGTATGCGGGGAGCAACGTTGACGATGAGGACGGGGCCGGGATGTGTGACCCGGGCGACAGGCCTCCGAGCTGGGTATGGAACCTGCCGGTGCGGGCATGCAGCTTCGCCACGAGCCAGGACGACTGGGTGGGCCTCTGTATTCCTGGCCCGCTGCCAGTGGGGGTTACCCGCTTGAAGATGGAGCAGCAGCGCTTTTCCATGACCTTCCAGGTTCTGCGGCCGGCCTGCGATGAAGGTCGGATGCCGGAAGTTTACCTCGTCCCCGGCTTACCAGGGCCTTACGACTGCCTGGACAGCCAGCGGACGATATCTGAGGCTCGGGGTTGGGTGGTGGCGAAAAGCCCGGACCATCCCCAGTGGTGGGCTCACCCCACCTTCAAGTGCTGGGACGAACTCGTTCGCCTGCAAGGCGGACCGTTCACCTATGACGACGACGGCAACGCCAGCACCATCATGAGCACGGACAATTTGCTCAAATGGCTCAGCATGGTCGAAGAGTCTTGCGGTCTGGAGGGCCGTATCAACATTGTCATTGACCAGTACTGGTTCTACCGCTACGGCGACCGCGGCGTCATCAACGAACTGGGTGGGCAGGCCGGACTACGCAACACGATAGACGAGCTGCGCGAGCGCGGGGTTCACACCGGCCTTTACCTCCACCAGTACATGATTGACACTGCCGTCCCATTCCATGCGGAACATCCTGAGGCGTTCTGCAAGTGTACAGACCCCGAGTTCGAACTGACCCACGGCGTGCCGGTTGGCGCGGATACCACCAATGCTTACATTGACTGGACACATCCCCTGGGCCGGCAGTACATGCTCGATACGCTCGAATACATTCTGTCCGATGGCGACGGCTGCTTGAACGCCGACTGGCTTATGATCAATAACAACTTAGCTCCCGACCCGCGCTTGCACGATTTCCACGATCCTGACTGGGGGATCGGGGATTTGATGCAGTACAAGGTGCAGCGCGCGATGTACACGCGAGCCAAAGAGATCAAGCCTGACACGCTGGTACGCCGGCAGTCGCCGGCTGAACCTTGCTTCCAGCCGTTCTGCGACAACGCGAATCTGTGCGAGCACTGGACCTCGGTGATGACGCCGTCGTATGAGCGTGGCCGCATCGCGACACGCGTCATGCGCGACGTCCTCTTCAGCACCGATGCCTGGTTTGTGAGCCTGACCAAGGCGTACGAATACTACATGAACATGTGCGTGTGGAACGTGCCGGAAATCGAGTCGATTGAGCATGCAATCCACCCATACATGTACTGGCGACCACTGCAGGAGAAGGACTTCCGCCGGCGTAGAGCCGGGCTGCAGGTGTACATGAATGCTCCGATCAACATCACAGATCAGTGCTGGGTGGATCTGGACGGCGACCGCCCGCTCACCTGGCGAAAGTACACCCGCGGGCCTTTGGCCGGCTTCTATGCAGCCTTGGCCCTCAGCCCGCGCTCATTCGTCACCTACAGCCCCACCCAGGCGCTGACAGCCGCCACAGAAACACGCCTGGCCGATATTCCTCTGCCTCCGAATGCGGAGATTGCGGCTGTGCAACGCGTGCTTCATTCGGGGGAGGCCCAAGCGCACGAATATGAACTGTGCAGATGTGACCACGGCCCTGCGCTGCGCACCCGGATTCCCGACTGTGCAGGCGAAGTGGCGTACCTGCGGATTTGCTACGGCCTTGGAGATTAGTTTCGCAAAGCGCACCAATACTATTGCCCTGGACAGGGTGTTCGCGAGACCCACGACAGGACGAGGAGCGAGGCAATGATGAAATCGCTGTTGAATATGCCAGTTTCATGTGTGGATACGCCTGCTTTGCTGGTTGATTACGCGATACTACAGCGTAATATCCAGCGGTTGCAGGAGGCCAGTGACGCGGCGGAGATCGCAGTGCGCCCGCACATCAAGGCGCATAAGACCCCGCAGGTTGCCCAGATGCAGATACAAGCCGGAGCCATCGGAGTGACATGCGCCAAGCTCGGTGAGGCGGAGGCGATGGCCGCCGGCGGCATGGAAGACATCTTCATCGCCAACTGTCTGGTCGGGCCGACGAAGATGGCGCGGCTGGTGGCGCTGGCTAAGCACGTGCCGCACTTGTCTGTGGCCGTTGAGAGCATTGAATCGGCCCGGCAGATGAATGACGCCTTCGCCACCGCCGGCATGGTACTCGATGTCATTATCGAAGCCGACATTGGCTCCAATCGTGCCGGGGTGGAGCCGGATGCGGCAGTGGAATTCGCGCAGGCTCTCCAGCGCTTCCCGGCCCTGCAACTGAAAGGGGTCATGAGTTACGCCGGCAGGCTGATGTACGGCACCCGCACCGAAGATGAGCGCATTGAGTGCGCGGCCGAAGAAGGCAGGAGACTGAGTGCCATTGCGGCGGATCTGCGGTCGGCTGGATTTGACATACAAGTGGTTTCCGGTGGCGGGACCCCGACTGCGGGGCGCTACCAGAAGGGCTGCGGACTGACCGAGGTGCGCTGCGGAACATACTGCCTCAATGACCACAACCAGGTTGACCTGGGCGCGTGCACCACAGAAGATATTGCCGCGACGGTGCTGAGTACGGTGGTCAGCGTTCCGACCGAGGACAGGCTCATCTGCGATGCAGGCGCGAAAGCCCTGGACCAGGCGGTGAGCGATGTGACGGAGGGCTATGGCTGGCTCAAGGGCTATGAGGGCGGCTACGTGTACCTGATTAACGATGAGCACGGACACATTGACCGCAAGCGGTTGCAGGGCGATCTGGCGATAGGGGATAAGGTGGAGGTTTACCCGCCGCGCATCTGCACCTGCCTGAACCTGTACGATTACATGTACGTCGTCGACTCACCTTGACACCTATCTGAACTGCCCCCTATACTGCCTGCGGAAGGACTGATGCTGCAGAAATGACTCCGGTAGAGACGATCACCGACGATATGGAGCAACTCCTCGCCGTACTCCCTGAGCGGGTACGCGACAAGCTGGAAGATCACCCACGCCTGGGCGAACTGGTTGAGGTAGTAATAGATCTGGGACGCCCCATTGAGGCGCGCTTTGCCGGCGGCTTTGACGTCCTCGGCGAGCAGCAGGCAACCCACGAAGACATCCAGCAGGTGGTGGCTAGTGTCGGCGAATTTGACCGCGACAATCGTGCCGGCATCGAGCGCACCCTGCATCGCATCTCGGCGATACGCAACCGGTTGGGCGACATCGTCGGTCTGACCTGCCGCGTCGGTCGCGCAGTATATGGGACGATAGATATCGTCAGTGACGTCATCGAATCCGGCCAGAGCGTTCTGTTTCTGGGGCCGCCTGGGATCGGCAAGACGACCAAACTGCGCGAGGTTGCCAGGGTGCTGGCCTCCGAGTTTGAAAAACGAGTCGTCATCGTTGACACCAACAACGAAATAGCTGGCGACGGCGATATCCCTCATCCGGCGATCGGACGCGCGCGGCGCATGCAGGTGCCAAACGGCTGCCAGCAACACGATATCATGATCCAGGCCGTGGAGAATCACATGCCCGAGGTTGTGGTGATTGATGAGATCGGCAATGAAGCTGAGGCCGCCGCAGCCCGCACCATCGCCGAACGCGGAGTGCAACTGATCGCCACAGCGCATGGCAACGCGCTCGAGAACCTGATGGCGAATCCTACGCTGGCAGATCTGGTCGGGGGCATCCAGGCAGTTACGCTGGGTGATGATGAAGCCCGTCGGCGAGGTACCCAAAAGGTCGTGCTGGAGCGCCAGGCTCCGCCGACGTTTTCGATCGCCGTGCAGCTTGAAGGCCTTCACCGTCTGGCCATCTACCACGATGTGGCCGCCACAGTTGACCAGATCCTACGGGGGGAACAGGTGACCCCCGAAATCAGGCAAAGAGGCGCTGACGGGGAAGTCGAGATCGTCAAGGCAGCACAACTGGCTCCGGTGTCGGCGGATCCCCACAACCGCGAACTGGCGCGACTTCAGCGGGAGATCCAGCACGTCCAGAGCATGACCGATCACCAGCGGCTCTTCGTCAAGGGATTGACGCGCAGCAAGGTGGAAAGAGCCGTGCGGGAGCTGCGCGCCGATGTGACACTGGTTCAGGACCCCGCTGAAGCCGACATTATCCTGGGCTCGCAGAACCACGCCGCCGAACTCTCCGCCTACAGCACCGACGCGCGGCAGGTGATAAGCGTGCGCAGCAACACCTACGCGCAGATTTACCAGGCACTGCGTGAGATGTTCGGCACAGCCAATGGCTCGATTGAAGAGTTCGCTCTGCGTCAGGTCGAGGAAGCTATCGAAGAGGTTACGCGGACCAATCAAGCGGTCGAACTTCTGCCGCAGAACGCCTATATCAGGCGCTTGCAGCATGAGTTGGCCGGCAAGCACAACTTCCGCTCCGGCAGCGTCGGCAAAGAGCCCCGCCGCCGCGTGACGATATACCCGGACTGACGGCCTCGGGCATTCGTTCCGGCGGTTCTGAAAGACAATGGAAACGGAGTCGGGCAGGAGGCCCGACCCACGGGATGTTTATTGGGGCTGCCCGACCCCCGCGATGATGAAGTATCGCGCTTAGCCCGAATAATTCACAAGACGCGTGGCTCGGCCTGCCCTGAGCTTGTCGAAGGGCAGGTGAGAATGCGACGGCATTCTCAGCTTCCAGCCCGAGGTCGTTGGGGTGGTTACAGTATGTCATTTTGCGCCGCTTCGCGAAAGCTGCTCTATGCACCCATAGGCGGCATCTCTGTGCAGTCTTGCTGGGTGTCCCATTTCGCTCATGAATAATACAGGTTAGCGAGGTATGCGATGGGTTCGCGTTTCATAGTGCTCGACGGGCCTGATGGCTGTGGGAAAACCACGCAGGCGCGGCTGCTCGTGAATGCGCTTGAGCAGGCCGGCGTCGAGGTCATGCATACCCACGAGCCCGGAGGCACGCCGGCAGGGGAGAGAATACGCCAGGTACTGCTCGACCCGGCTACCGGCGAACTCGACCCTCTCACCGAAGCACTGCTATTCTGCGCCGACCGGGCCCAGCACGTCAGCACCGTCATCAAGCCGGCCCTCGACCAGGGCAAGACCGTGGTATGCGACCGGTTCGCATCCTCGACAGCAGTGTACCAGGGCTATGCCGGCGGGTTGGGCTTCGAACCGGCCCAGCGACTCAATGACATCGCTACCGGCGGCCTGCAGCCGGACCTGCTGATAGTCCTGGATATTGACCTCGCACATGCGCGAGAGCGGATGGACGAGGAGCGTCTTGACCGCATCGAGCAGTACACCGAGGATTTTCACGACCGTGTACGGCAGGGCTTCATCGAGTACGCACGGCTGCTGGGCGAGCGGGCGGTGGTCCTGGATGGTAACCGGCCTGTTGACGAGGTGCATGAAGAGATCATGCAGATTATTGAGTCGGGCTGGAAGCCCGACCCACGGGCCAAATAAAGGTGGAAGTGGAGAAGGTCATAAGCAGATGAGCTTTGCGCAGATAGCCGGGCACGAGGGCACTTTGCAGGTGCTGAAGAAGGCGGTACTGACCGGACGCATTCCCCAGGCGTACCTGTTCGTCGGCCCGTCCAATGTCGGCAAGACGTTGACCGCGGTGGAGTTGGCCAAGGCGCTCAACTGCGAAGCCCTGACCGCCCCTGAGACGATAGATGACATCGAGCCATGTGATCAGTGCAGTTCATGCGTGCGGATAGCAAAAGGCATTCATCCGGACTTTCGCATCGTACAGCCGGTCACACGCATAAATGCTATTGACGACGAAGAGATGGAACTTGATCCTGTAACCGGTGAGCGCAGCAAGAAGAAGGACGAATTCGTACAGATGGAGGGGGCGGAGATTCGCATTGCGCAAGTGCGCGAGCTCATCGAAAGCGCCTCTCTCATGACTAATCAAGCCAGGCGGCGGATGTACATAGTAACTCGTGCGGAAGCCATGAACATCGCGGCGGCCAACGCTTTTCTGAAGACTCTGGAAGAGCCATCGGCCGCGACGACGTTCGTTCTCACGACCGCCAGTCCCAGTGACCTGCTGCCCACGATCGTGTCCCGCTGCCAGGTAGTCAACTTCCACCCGGTGCCTGCCGCCGCAGCCCGCGATTTCCTGGTGAGTCGTTACCCGGAAGTGAGTGCCGAGCAGATACAGTCAATCGTGGCCATGTCGAGCGGACGGATCGGCTGGGCCATCAAGCTGCTGCAACAGCCGGACGTGCTGCAGATACGCAGTGATCTGCTGGATTTGTGTGTGCGGCTGGCCGGAGCGGAGTGGGAGGAGTGCCTGCGCGGCGGCGAACTGCTGGTGGATGCGGCGGAGAGATGGTGGTTGGCCACCAACGAGGAAGAGATCGCTGAGAAAGCTCTGAAAGCCAGCCGCGACCGGGTCTTGCGCACCAGCATGGGTGACATCCTCGACATTCTGGCGACCTGGTTCCGCGACCTGCTGCTGCTGGCCTCAGACGCTACGGCGGACGGAATCATCAACATGGACCGGGCCGAGCAATTGCGTGGTTTGGCGGGACGCTATGATGCGAAGAAATGCGAGGCGGCCTGCGAGCACCTGCAGAGGATGCATGGCCAACTGCAGCAGAACGCCAACCTGCGCCTGGCCGCCGAGAACCTCGCCCTGCGCCTCATTGTGACCTGACACAGAGGGCTACCCCGCCCGCAATCTCTTCCACTCGTCAACCATTGCCAGGAAGTTTTCCCACGGGTGCATGCTGTGCATGCAATTGCAGGGCGTAAGCAACAGTCCTGTGGTGCCGAAGACGCCGAACACCTCGCGCACCACCTCCCGCACGATCTCGGGATCCTGCGCCTGCGTGTGGTGGGTGTCGTTGGGGCCGGTCCAGAAACTCTTGGTACCCTGCTGGGAGTCGCAGATTACCTCCAGGTCAACGCCGGGGAAGCCGACTGCGACTGAGTTGAGACAGTCAAAATCGAGCCCGCGCAGGTAGTCAAGCATCGGCATGATGCCGGTATGGACGGTGTAGGTAATCGCCATGCCGCCGTGGTGTGCCAGCCCGATCTCGGCCTGCAGCCTGTCGTACAGGAAATCGTGCAGCATTGCCGGGCTATAGAAGTCGCCGGTTTCATAAAAGCCATTTCGCGTGATGATGTCCACTCCCAACTCGGCAGCGATTTCGAGATTGCGCAGGTTGACCTTGTGCTCGATCTCGAGATACTCGTCCACCAGAGCTGGGTTGTCCACCGTCATCAGGCACAGCGGCGTAGCGCCGAACAAGTGCTGCGCGCCAGTCAGGCCCGTCCCACAACTGGCGCGGGTGGCGAGATTCCACCTGTCGGCCAGGCGCTTGGCCTCATTGAAGTAAAAGCGGGTTGCCTCAAGCCTCTGCAGATCGTCCACTGGCTGCAAGATGTGGCGGAAACACTCCAGGTCGTGCTCGTCTTCGATCCAGAATTTCGTGCAGTAGGTGGGGTTGAAGTCGGTGTACAGAGGGATGTCAAAGCCATGAGGCCAGTTTTCGTCGTACCTGATGGCAGCCTCGACATCGCCGGCAGCAGTGGCATAGACCTTGTGGATGATGTCGCCTTCGATCCACACCTTGCTGGATACCTCTGGGGCAGGCTGCGCTCCGGCCAGAGAGACCTCAACTACCGGGTCAACACCAAGGTGGCTAACACAATACTGCAGCCGTTCAGCCTGCGACGGCCCCCACGGGAACTGATACGGCAGGCCGAGACGCTGGTGCACCTGCATATCACAGAACGTCGGCGTGCAGGGCGCATAGTCAACCGGTTCGCATCTCAGTGCAGCCAGGACACGCTCGCGGGAAGTCATTTGCCCAGCCTGCATCGTCAGCTAGCCTCCGCGCAGCTTCTTCCACTCGTCAACCATCGCCAGGGTGTTTTCCCACGGATTGGGGCCGTGGATTGATGGACAGGAGCCAAGCACGACACCGGTAGTGCCTAGAGCGCGGAAGACCTGCCGCACCACTTCACGCATAACTTCCGGGTCGTCGGCATTGGTGTGATGCGTGTTGTCGGGGCCGATCCAGAAGCTCTTTGTATCCTCCTGCGAATCGCGGATTTTCTCCAGATCAACGCCGTGGAAGCCGAGGCCAATCGAATCGAGACAATCGAAGTCCAGCCTGCGCAAATAGTCAAGCATCGGCATGACGCCGGTGTGGACGAGGTAGGTGACCAGGAGTCCGCCCTGGTGGGCCAGGGCGATCTCGGCCTGCAACCTGTCGTAGAGGAACTCCTCCAGCATCGCCGGGCTGTAGAAGTCCGAGGTCTCGTAAAAGCCGTTGCGGGTGACGATGTCCACTCCGAGGTCGGCAGCGATTTCGAGATTGCGCAGGCTGACCTGGTGCTCGATGTCGAGATACCCATGCACGAGGTCGGGGTTATCAAGCGTCATCATGCACAACTGCGTAGGCCCGAAGAGTTGCAATGCACCCGTCAGACCCGTCCCGCAGCCGGCTCTGGTCGCGAGATTCCACTTGTCGGCCAAGAGCCTCTTGGCCTCATTGAAGCTGAAACGTATTGCCTCGCGCCTCGGCGCATAGTCCACCGGCTGCAGGATATGGCGGAAACAGTCCAGATCCTGCTCGGTTTCAATCCAGGGCTTCGTGTAATGGGCGGGGAGGAAATCGCTGTAGAAGGGGATGTCGTAGCCGTGAGGCCAGCGGTCGTCGTACTCAACGGCCGCCTCGACATCGCCGGCAGGAGTGGAATAGACCTTGTGGATGACATTATCTTCCATCCACACCTTGCTCGACACGCCCGGTGACATCTGCGACCCGCCAAGACCGACGTTCACCACCGGATCAAGGCCCAGTTCGTTGATGAGGTACTCGATCTGTTCGCGCGCCGACGGCCCCCACGGGAATTGGTAGGTGCGGCCGATACGCGACTTCTCGTGCAAGGGATTGAATCCCGGCGAGCACGGGGCGTAATCCACCGGCTCGCGCTTTAGTGCGGCCAGGACTCTTTCGCGCGAAGTCATCTCTTGCGAGCGCATAGGGGCTGGTGCTCCTTTCTCGGACTTGAGGACATGCAGCCGGGAAAGCTGCTGTGTAGGTTTGCGGCGTGCTAGTTAAACTTATTCATGGCCGCCTCGATGCCCTCTTTCAGGACGAACTCGATACAGTGGACGGCCTCGCTAGCCAGCTCGTCGGCGATCTGCTGTTGCGCGGGCTTGAAGGGGGACAGTACGTAGTGGCGAGCGTCCTGACTGGTCGGCGGGGAGCCGATGCCGAGACGGACCCGGGGAATTTCGTCCGTGCCTATGCAACCTATGATGTTCTGCATGCCCTTGTGGCCGCCGGCGCTGCCCTTGCGACGCAGCCGGACAGTACCCGGCTCCAGGGCAATATCATCATAGATGATGAGCAGATCAGAAGGGGCAAGCTGATAGAAGCGGGCCACCAGATCAACGGATTGGCCGCTGTTGTTCATGAATACCTGCGGCTTGACCAGGAGCACTTCGTGGCCGGCGACGCGGCCCTTGCCGAACAGCGAACGGAATCTGCGCCGGTTGACGGGGATGCCGTGGACTTCGGCCAGGGCGTCAACTACCCAGAAGCCGATGTTATGCTTGGTGTTGCCATATTCGCGCCCGGGGTTGCCCAGACCGACGATGCAGTGCATGTGGGTTCCCGCCCGGATTATTCGGAGCCTTCGTCCTCGGAGGCCTCGCCCTCTTCGCCTTCTTCGGCCTCTTCGCCCTCTTCAACTTCCGCCTCTTCTTCCATGTCTTCAGGCGCAACTTCGCCCTCTTCGAGTTCCAGCTCTTCGAGTTCGCCCTCCAGGAGCTCCTCGTCAACGCGCACCTCAAGGTCCTCGTCGGTAATCGGCCGCGCAATCGTCACGACGCCCTCGTCGGGGTCCATAAGCAGCTTGATGCCCTCAGGCATCGCGATGTCAGAGGCGTGGCGCGTATCAGCGATGTTCATGTCGGTTATGTCTATAACCAGTTGCTGGGGGATGTTGGTGGGGAGGCACTCGACTTCGGCCTCGTAATAGAGCTGGTTCACTGAGCCGCCCTCCTCGACGCCCGGAGCATCGCCTTGGACAACTATGGGGACGCTGACGACGATGGTCTCGGTCAGCGAAATCCACTGCAGGTCCACGCTGAGCGGTTCCTTGTGCACCGGCGACCACTGGATCTCCTTGATGATGGCGGCGATGTCGGTATCGGTTTCAGCGCCGGCGAGCTCAAGCGAGATTAGCACATTGCCGCCGGTGGCGCGGTCAAGCACTTCGAAAAGCCGGCGGCGGTCCACCGCGAACGCCAGCGTCTCCCTGCCCAGTCCATAAACTACGCCCGGGACCTTGCCGGCGGCCCGCAGCTTCTTGGCTGCGCCAGAGCCGGCATCTTTCTTCTTTACAGCAACAAGCGTTATCTGTTCCACAGTGAGTTGAGCCTCCTAAGGCTAAGCTTACCGCCGCACCGCCACGGTAAGGCTTTTCATATTGCCTGATTGTCTTCTTCAGCGGGCACCAAGAGATGCCCGTGAACGTACATGTCACAACCCGGCCCTGCGCCACGGTTTGCGCGCAAGTCCGGTGTGCAATAGGAAACTGGCTGGGGCGGAAGGATTCGAACCTTCGCATACGGGATCCAAAGTCCCGTGCCTTACCACTTGGCTACGCCCCAATAAACCGAAGGACCTCGGGCTGGAAGCTGAGAACGCTGACCCAGGCCCCACCCACGCCCTTGGCGTGGGTACCCGACTCCTCCGGAGTGGGTGGCCCTGGGTGCCCTCGCGTTCTCACCTGACCTGCGCTAAGCACAGGTCAGGCCGAGCTACGCGTCTTGTGAATCATTCGGGCTAAAAGCGCCCGACCCTGTTCAGCGACTGGCAGCCCACTGCCTGGCGAGTTGCAGATCGCTCATCTTGTCTATGTCAAAGGCAACGCCGGGATGCGGGCTGATGACGAGCAGCGCTTCGCATCCCAGTATCTCTTCAGTACGTCTGACGACCGCAACCAGTGAAAGACGTTTCAATAGTAGTTTAACCACAAATCGCCAGCCTAGCAAGCTCCCGAGTGCAAATTTGCTTTTGCGAGCGGCGAAGAACACTCTGACCTGCTCGAGGTTGTGGTCAAGAAAATGGCTGGTCATGGCACCTAAACACCCGCTGATAAATGACTCCTCGACCAGGTTCACCGTCGTTCGCTTCGTATCAGGAAGCTCGGCCCTTACCACCGACGCCTTGACCACCGAATACGCCAGGTCGGCGCTTGGCCGGTTGCGGCAGGCCTGAACGAAATGGCTGACGGCCTCGGGCGTAAGCATCGGCGCATCGCAGGTGCAGATGACCAGATAGTTGAATTCGCTCAGCGCCTCGGCGGCTGCCTCGATAGCGTCCGCAAAGCTCTCGCCCTCGGGCCGGACGATCGGCAGGTCGGTATCGAGATGCGGCGCAGCCCCCGAGGCATGAGCGACAATGATAACTTTGTCCAGCTCCGGGCACTGCCGCACCGCCTTGATAACATAGTCTATCTGCGGCTTGCCGCCCAGCTCGATAAGCGCCTTGTGGGGCACCTTGAGCTTCCGAGCCAGCTTGTCCGCCCCGCCACTGGCCACGATCGCCGCAGCGAAGGTCGGTTGCGCATTCTCAGACATGTCTGTAGCTTCCCACTCCCGATCTCTGCTACTCGCGCCCTTCTTCGGCGGCGCAAGGCGAATAGTGTACCATTTTTCCCGCATAAGTCCAATAGCCGGCTTCACGCAAGTCCTCAGCACAGCGCCTGGCTGCGGTCGCGTCGGCGAACAGACCGAATACGCATGAGCCGCTGCCACACAGCATTGCGACGGCTGCTCCAGCCTTCAAGAGCTGTTGGCGCAGCCTCCGCACTTGCGGGTACTCGCCCTCGATGACGCGCTCGAAGTCATTGACAAGCAGGGCCGCGCAGTCAAGCAAGTCAGCCCCCTGCTGCAGTCTGTCGAAAAGCTCTCTGGTCTTTGC
>JALGTY010000122.1 GCA_029821145.1 Candidatus Zipacnadia bacterium | reverse complement strand
TGGGCCAGACCAATCGTCTTGCTCCATGCCGGCTCAGCCAACCCTCCTGTGTCGCCTACGTCGGCCAAACCCTCTTGTCTCGCGTAGGTCGGGCTTTCCAGCCCGACAGCCGTTGCATCATTAGGATTCGTAATCGGCTAACTGCTCTTTCAGAATGTCAGCGGCAGCGTCGAGCGCTTTGAATATCTTATTGTGATCTTTCCCAGCACCCTCGCCGTATTCCGCTTTCCCTCCACCACCGCCTCCTGCCAGGTCCGCCACTTTGCTCCCAAGTTCGCCCGCATGAGCGCCCACACCTATGGCAGTGGCACTCGCCCTGCAGGCTATATAGATTCTCCCCTCGTGTCTAGACATCAGGACCACCACGCCGCTGTCCAGTTGGTGTATCAGCTGGTCCACCAGATCACCAAGCGTCTGGCGGTTTTGGCCGGGCACGAATTCGCTGATAAGCTTTACTCCATCAACGTCCACGGCCAAAAACATGAGAAGCTGTACCAGCTCACTCCCGCCTGCGCTGCGCAACGATGTCCTGGCTTTCTGGCGCAGGTCGGCGATCTGCTCTCTAAGCTGAGCTATGCGCGCGGATATCGTCCGGAGGACAATTCAGCTCAGCGGCCAGTTCGTGCGCCTGATCCGTCAACTGCCGGTGGTGCTGCACAGCCCCCGTACCGGTGATTGCCTCGATGCGCCTGATGCCAGCAGCGATACTGCTCTCGCTGATGACGTGCAGGCTGCCGATCTCGCCGGTGCTGCTGACATGCGTGCCGCCGCACAGCTCCATGCTGATGCCCTCGGTGGTCACCGTACGGACTTGCTGGTCGTACTTCTCAGTGAAGATGGCAATAGCGCCCTGGTCTCTCGCTTCGTCATAGTCCATTTCGGCGACCGACACGCTGCGGTTGTCCAGAATCCATTCGTTGCAGATGCGTTCGACCTCGGCCAATTGCTCTGGTGTAACTGCCTCGTGATGGGTGAAGTCAAAGCGCAGCCGGTCAGGAGCCACCAGCGAACCGGATTGCGACACATGCTCCCCGACCACCTTGCGCAGCGCGGCATGAAGCAGGTGTGTGCCCGTATGATTCCGCATGATGGCATGACGACGTGCCGTGTCCACTGCGGCAGTGACCTCGTCGCCGACCTGCATCGTGCCACGCTTGAGAGTGCCGATGTGCAGCACCTTGTCTCCGTGGCTCACAGTGTTGCGGACTGCGAACTCGAATTCGGAGCTGTGGATGATGCCTTCGTCCCCGGTCTGCCCGCCCTGCTCGGCATAGAACGGAGTCGCGTCGAGTATCACCGTGGCCTCCGCCTCGGCCTCGGCCTTGGCACGCTGGGTTTCTTCCCCGTCCACCACAATCGCCACTATCTTGCCGGTACTGCTCTGTGTTTCATGCCCGACAAATTCAGTGGCAGGCAGATGCGCCAGCGAAATGGTCTCTTCCGCCGTGGCCAGTCCTGCGCCCCTGCCCGACCTTGCCCGCTGCGCCGCCATCGCCTGCTCGAAGCCTTCCATATCCACCTTCAGGCCGCGTTCGGCAGCCATTTCTACCGTTAGCTCGACAGGGAAGCCGTACGTGTCGTATAGAGTAAAGGCCTTCTCGCCCGGGATGGTGTCCTGGCGGGCCTGCTGCAGCTCGAGGGCAATCTCTTCGAACATATTCATGCCCTGGCGCAGCGTGGAGGCGAAGCGTTCCTCCTCGCGGCGTACCAGTTGGGCGGAGAACTCCTCTTTCTCCCCCAGTTCCGTGTAGTGCTGCCCCATCGCCTCGGTGACGGCAGGAATGGCCTTATGCAGGAACGGCTCGGTGGCGCCGAGTTGGCGACCGTAGCGAAACGCCCTGCGGATGAAGCGGCGCAACACGTAGCCGGCGCCCTCGTTGGAGGGGCCTCCTGTGGTGCCGTCTGCCAAGATAAATGTGGTGGCGCGTAGATGGTCGGTGATGATGCGCAAAGCCAGATCGTGATGGGCATCATCGCCGTACGCATAATTCGAGCCGGTCTGCTCATTGATTACTGCGACGATGCGGTCCATGATGTGCGCCATTTCGTCGGTTTCGGCCAAATGGCGGACATCCTGCATGACCAGAGCCAGTCGCTCCAGGCCAAAGCCCGTGTCAATACCCGGTGCCGGCAGCGGAGTGAGGGCGCCGTCTTCGGCCTCGGTGTACATCTGAAAGACCAGGTTCCACAACTCCAGATAGCGGTCGCAGTCGCAGCCCACCGTGCAGTCGGGCTTGTCACAGCCGAATTCAGGGCCGAGATCGAGGTGAATCTCGCTGCACGGCCCGCACGGGCCCTCCCAGCGATCCTTCGGCCACCAGTTGTCCTCGCGTCCGAGCCGGCTGATGCGCTCCATCGGCACGCCTATGTTCTTGTGCCAGATCTCTTCGGCCTCGTCGTCATCCGTATGGACGGTGATATAGAGGTCATCCTTGGGCAAGCCGAGCACATTGATCACGAAATCCCAGGCGAGCTCAATGCCCCCCTCCTTGAAATAATCGCCGAAGGAGAAGTTGCCCATCATTTCAAAGAAAGTGGCATAACGGTTGTGGAAGCCGACGCCTTCGATATCGTTGGTACGGAGGCATTTCTGTATGCTGACTGCGCGTGGGGCGGGCGGTGCCTCCTCACCGCGGAAAGCGGCCATGTACGGCTGCATGCCTGCGCTGGTGAAAAGGCTTGTTGGGTCGTCGTGCAGCACCAGAGGCGCACTCGGTTGCACCAGGTGCCCGCGGTCTGCGAAGTAGTCCAGGAACAGTTCACGTAGTTGCTGGGTGGTCATGACCTTAGTCGTCCTCGTCACCGTCTTGCCTGGCGGCTGTATCGGGCTGATTATCGCCCGCCTGATGGCTTTCGGCCGTGTCTGCCTCCGGCGACTCTTGACATGCGGACTCGGCGTCGGGGTTGACTTCATCAGTGTCGGCATTCCGACCGTACAGTCTTTGCAGGTAGGTCCAGACATTCCTCATGCCCTGCGAAATATCAAGGAGCAGCGGCTCTGATGATGCGCGTACTTCAGGCCCCGGACCGATAACAGGTATCCACTTTGCCAGGATGATCTTGATCACTGCCGCGATTGGCATGCCGATAATGACGCCGATCAGGCCGAACAGCTCGTAGCCGGCAAACATGGCGAAAAGGATAACCAGCGGATGCAGGTTGATGCGGCGGCCGATGAGCTTCGGCTGGACGACGATTGCGAAGTACTGGCTCATCAATAACATCAGCCCCGTTGCCAGCATGCTTGCCAGCAGCGCTGTGTTCGGCTGAGCTGTCACGTAGGTCAAGTAGCCTGCGCTGCCGGCGCTGACCACCGGCCCGACGTAAGGAACCATATTGGTGATGCCGGTCAGAACGCCCACAACCAGCGCATACTTGTTGCCGAAGAAGAGGCTGAGAGCGGACATGATGATGACAGCGCCGATGGCGTTAGCGAAAAACAGGACCACGATACCGCGTAGATACTGGCCGAGCATGGTGCCGATCTCGCTGCCTACTGCCTCGACTTTCGCGCTGTGCCGCCGGGGTATGAGCTGTTGCACGGTGGCCCGTAGCGTCTCGGCCAACATCATGAAATGGAAACTGAGAATGAGCACAATGACAGTCAGGCCGAGCAAGCCCAGTGATGTGACGAGCTGTCGGCTTGTCCACTCCAGCATTACGGGCACGTTTTCGGCAAGCCACTCCTGTGCCTCAGGGATCTTGCTGTCCAGGAAGTTGGTCACTCCCACCTGCGGGTAGAGGCGGCCCCAGGCCTGTAGCTTGCTGCGTAGTTCTTCGTAGGTAATTGTGGCCTGGTCACTGTACTGTGCCCAGTTCTGGGCGGCATCCTGGACCTGGTTCACCAGTGCCGGGATAACGGCCCAGCCGGTCAGCACCATCACCAGCACCACGGCACCGAGCACCGCCCATACCGCCCCGGTGCGCGACCAGCCGACTTTCTGCAGCCGCTGAATTAGCGGCTCGAGGAAGTACGCGACAAGAAAGCTGAGAGCGAAGATCCACAGCACGCGCTGCAGTTTCACCAGTAGGTAGTAGGTGAGCAGGATTAACATGCCACCTACAAATATTGCCATGACAGTGCCGCCCCAGCGGTAAAGATAGCTGGCGACGGATGGTGCCGTTTGCTCCTCCGGCGACCTGTGCTCGGCCTTGTCTGTGCTGTTGAGGGTGTTCACTGTTTCTTCATCATTTGACGCATCCGCTGCAGGGCGCGGTGCTGCAGGCGCGATACGTGCATTTGTGATATGTCCAGCCGCTCGCCCACAGCTTCCTGCGACATGTCCAGGTAGTAGCGCATAACGAGTATGACACGTTCTCGCGTGGGCAAACGCTCGAGATACTCGGCGGTTTCCTGACGGCTCAAGAGCTCGCCCAGCGCGGGGTCACTCTCGCCGGCGCGGTCTATGTAAGCGGCCCCGTTCTCACTGTGGTTGGCGCCGTCCTCGATGCTAACCAACTCGTACTGACGCCCAACCTCCATAGCCTCTATGACTTGCTCCTCGCTCACTCCGAGTTCGGAGCCGACCTCGGCGTAGGTCGGCGAGCGGTGCAGATGCTGGGTGAGGCGCTGCTGAGCTGCGCGTGCCTTGGTGGAAAGCTCCTGCATGCGCCGAGGCACGCGCATGGACCAGGTCAGGTCCCGAAAATAGCGCCGGATCTCGCCCTTGATCGTAGGCACTGCGAAGGTAGCAAACTTAGTACCGCGCGAGGGGTCGAAGCGGTCAACGGCGTTGATGAGACCGATGTGTGCGACGCTGACGATGTCCTCGTAGGCCTCACCGGACTCGGCATATTCCCGGGCGACATGCCGCACCAGCCCCTCGTGCTTGTTGATCAGGTGATCCCGCAACTTTGGGTCGCCTGATCCGAGGAGTTCTTCGAAGAGCTCCTTGCTCGTCATGTCGTCCCAGCGAGATGACATCAAGGCTTCACCTCGCGCAACGCTTTATCATGATTATTTTCGTCCCGCTGCCAGGGGCGCTCTCGATCTTGACCTCGTCCATCATCTCCCGGATCAGGTACACTCCGATGCCGGTGTCATTGACCGGTGGCTTGTTCTCCATGGCTGGCAGGTGTTTGGGGTCAAAGCCGCAGCCCTCGTCTTCCACTTCGACGGTCAGTTCCCCGTTGCCGACATGGAAGGTAAGCTGTATGGTCTGATTGCGCGCCTCTGCCTCGTCGGCAAAAGCATGCTCAGTCACGTTGGTGCAGGCTTCAGAGACGGCTATCTTGAGGTCCTCGACAGCCTCGACGGTGAGGTTGGCCCGAGCTGCGAGCCCGGCTGTAAGCAACCGCGCCGCCGCGATGTACTTGGCACTGACGGGTATAGACAGAGTTACGCGATCGCCCTGGGCGCTCATGAGTGTTCTTCCTCCCGGCATGTTGCACCGCCATCCTGGCTGGCGCTCTTCCAGCCTCCGATAAGCTCCTCGGCCTGCTCCCTCGTTGGCACCACATTCAACAGTTCCGTGGTGCCCGAATGGTGAAAGGTCATAAGCAGATGATCGCGGTCGCAGACGACGGTGATATCGCCGTCCTTTTCACCAGCGCGCTTGCCGGCACCCATGAGGATGCCCAAGAAGAAGCTGTCAATAAACTCGGTTTGCGTCAGGTCCACCAGCACCCAGCGCGCGTCCTCCTCAAGCACTTCAGCCAGCTGGTCGCGCACCTGTGGTGAGGTATATGCGTCCAACTCCCCACTCACAACGAGAGTTGCCACTTCATCGCATACCGCCAGTTCAGCTTTCATCATTCGCCATCCTCGCCAGGGCGCCCGTCACTTTGCTGTGCGTCTGGTTTTCTGTCAGGCCCCCACAACTGCTTAAGATGTTGTGCTATACGTTGTTCCCTGGGGTTGTCCTTTGGGTGGTAATAGCTCTTGCCCTGCACTCCTTCGGGCAAATAGCTTTGCCGCACCCAGCCTCCTCGATAGCTGTGCGGGTACAAGTACTCCTGGTCTTCGCTGTCCACTCGGGGCCCTCCGGCCACGTGTCCGGGCACCCGCGCAGCCCCGTGGTCGCGGACATCTGCGCGTGCCTGGTTAATCGCCTCGTATGCAGAGTTGCTCTTGGGCGCGACGGCCAGATGCAGTGCTGCCATCGCCAGCACCAGTTGTGCTTCTGGCATCCCTACATATTTTACAGCATCAGCGGCGGCTACCGCAACGCGTAGAGTGGTCGGGTCGGCCAGGCCGATGTCCTCGGCGGCCTGGATAATAATGCGGCGGGCTATGAATTCCGGATCCTCTCCGGCCTCCAGCATCTTCGCCAGCCAGTAAATCGTCGCATCGGGATCGGAGCCGCGCATGCTCTTGATGAAGGCGGAGATCGTGTCATAGTGCTCGTCCCCGGCACGATCATACTTCAGCACCGGCTGCTGCAGAGCTTCCTCGATCTGCGCAAGTTCAATCTGCTTGTCATCCCTGGATATCTGCGTGTGCGCTGCCAGTTCCAGGGCGTTCAAGGCGGTGCGCGCATCCCCTCTGCTGGCCATAATCAGGTGCTCCAGTGCCTCTTCGGAAATGCTGACATCCAATTGGCCCAGGCCGCGGTCGGAATCGTCCAACGCGCGCTTTACCAGGACCTCAACCTCCTCGGGCTTTAGCGGCTCCAGCACATAAAGCTGGCAGCGAGAGCGCAGCGGGGAGATGATAGTGTAATACGGGTTCTCGGTGGTAGCGCCAATAAAAGTGAAGACACCGGTCTCCACACACGGCAGTAGCGCATCCTGCTGGTTCTTGGCCAGGCGATGGATTTCGTCAATGAAGAGTATGGTCTGCCGGTCGTGGAAGTGCTGGCTATCTTCCGCCTCTTTTGCAACTCTGCGAATGTCGGATACGCCGGAGCTGACCGCCGACATCTCGACAAAGGCCTTTTTGCTGGCAGCGGCGATGATGCGAGCGAGCGTGCTCTTGCCGGTGCCGGCGGGGCCGCAGAGCAAAACCGAGGGCAGACGGTCCTGCTCGATGGCTTCCCGCAGCATGGCGCCTTGACCGATAAGATGCGCCTGGCCGACCATCTCATCAAAGCAGCGGGGCCGCATCCGGGCCGCCAGTGGCGCTGCAGCCTCGCTGGCCTGTCCGAAGAGGCCGCCTGTGTGCGGTGTATCGCTCATTGTCCACTCCCGGCCGGCCCTCAACAGGGCAGATCGCCGGCGTGCCAAGAATATGAGAGCCCCGCTGGAGCCGTGCGTCTCGGAGTTTTCGAACCCAATAACTAAGTGGGTGCCCTCCCGCCGGCTTTACGTTCGCCTGGCAGTGCAGGCCGTCGCGCCGTCGGCGGAGTCCGGGCTCCCTCAATTTGGGTGTTGGCTCGAAACAACTAAGACGTCACGCACAACGCAGGGCCTCTCACCTGAGTATTCTACCACAGGCGCGGTGCCTGGGCAAGCACACTCGCACGTGCAGCTCAAGCCGCCCGAGCAAATCCACAGGCAGGTTGCCGGTGCGTTGAGAGGGAAACAATTGGTCGAGGCTGGAAAACGGCTGGGTGAACACTTCTCCGCGTGGCAGTTGGAGCAGATTTGTGCTCTGTCGCGTGATCAAAAAGAGGAGAAAACAGACCATGTCTGCAAACGCTACGGCGCAGCCTAATATACTGTTCATGTTCAGCGACCAACAGCGCTGGGACACACTCGGCTGCTACGGGCAGCCGCTGGATGTGACGCCAAATCTCGACAGGATGGCGGCCGAGGGTGTGCGGTTCGAGAACGCCTTCACATGCCAGCCGGTATGCGGGCCGGCCCGGTCGTGCCTGCAAACCGGCAAGTATGCCGCTGAGACCGGCTGCTTCCGTAACGGCATCGCCCTGCCGCAGGACGAAACGACGATAGCGCACCGGCTTTCCGAGGCAGGCTATGAGGTCGGCTATATCGGCAAGTGGCACCTGGCCTCAACCGGCGGGATACCCGGCCAGGAGGCGAACTACCGCACCGAACCGATTCCCCCGGAGCGTCGTGGCGGCTACAAGGACTACTGGCTCGCCTCCGATGTGTTGGAGCACACCTCGCACGGCTACGACGGGCACATGTTTGACGCCGACGGGAGCAAAGTAGAGTTCGAGGGCTACCGCGTTGACTGCGAGACCGACTTTGTACTTGACTATCTGCGCACCCGCGATGGGCAAAAGCCGTTCTTCCTGTTCGCATCCTATATCGAGCCCCACCACCAGAATGACCATAACCATTATGAGGGCCCTATCGGCTCCAAAGAGAAGTATAAGGACTTCATGCCGCCAGGTGATCTGGTGGGTCTCACCGGCGACTGGCCCGAGGAGTTTCCCGACTACCTGGGGCAGTGTAACAGTCTCGACCACAACCTCGGCCGCATCCGCGCCGAACTTGAAGCCCTGGACATCGCCGACAACACGCTGCTCATCTACACCAGCGACCACGGCTCCCATTTCCGCACCCGCAACAGCGAGTACAAGCGCTGCTGCCACGACGCCTGCACCCGTGTTCCGATGATCGCTTACGGGCCGGGCTTTACCGGCGGCAAAGTCGTCGAGGAGATGGTGAGCCTCATTGATATCCCGCCAACGCTCCTGTCCACCGGCGGAATTGACAAGCCTGCAAGCTTTCGCGGCAGGCAGTTGCAGGAACTGGCTGCCGGAAATGTAAGCGACTGGCCAAAAGAGGTTTTCATACAGATCAGCGAAACCCAGTGCGGGCGGGCCGTCCGCAACCACAAGTGGAAGTATTCTGTGTCGGTGCCGGAGAGCAAAATAGACAGTGATGTATATTACGAGGATTTCCTCTATGACCTGCAGGCGGACCCGCACGAACACAATAACCTGGTCGCTGACCCGCAATACACGGAGGTGCGTGCGGAGCTGTGCGAAACACTGAAGCAACGTATGACCGGGGCCGGCGAAGAGGTGCCGCAGATACTGCCGCCCCCCTCGAACGCCGAATAGACTGCGAGTGCGAAAAATGCAGTGGGCCATGATATTCGATGTGGACGGAGTAGTGGCCGACACCGAGGTGCTCAACGCGCGGGCAAGTGTGATGATGTTTGCCGAACTCCACGCCACACAGGTGCAGCCCGAAGACTTCCGCGAGTTTGTGGGTACTGGCGACGAGCGCTATGTCGAGGGCGTGGCCGAAAAGTATGACCTGACCATTTATACGGAGGCGGCGGTAGAGCGTCGCAAGGAGAACTTCTTCAAGCTGCTTGCCAATGAGCCATTGCCGGCCATGCCCGGTGTGACCGAACTTGTTCAGGTGGGCCGTGACGCCACCGACTGCCGAATTGCCATCGCCACCTCCGGCAACCAGGACAAGCAGTTCCCCGTGATCGAGGGCACGGGCTTGAAGCTGGAATGGTTCGATGTCGTGATCACTGGCGAGGATGTCAGCAGAAAGAAGCCCGATCCGCAGATCTATCTGGTAACTGCCGAGTGCCTCGGTATTGCGCCGGCCTGCTGTGTTGTTTTCGAGGATGCCCCGGCCGGAGTAGCTGCGGCTAAAGCAGCGGGCATGACCTGTGTGGCGGTGACCAGCTCCGTGGGCGCCGACGAGCTGCAGCAAGCCGACCTGATCGTGGACAGCCTCGCTGAAGTGGATACTGACCTGCTGCGCCAGATGCTGGATTAGGGCCCCCAGGTGCAAAGGATCAGCAGATGCCAACACTAGGCGGCAAAGACATCTGGCCTCCATTTACGATACCCTCCGGCA
>JALGTY010000121.1 GCA_029821145.1 Candidatus Zipacnadia bacterium | reverse complement strand
TACGTCGCCCCGCCAAGCACCAGGCCTGCAGATGCGCGTATGGCCGTTACTGTTATCTCGCGGTTGCTTGCCACCAGCAGACTGTTGGTCGCCAGCGGCAGCGCCAGGAATATTGCACCCCAGGTTAGAATACGCGCCGGCTCGATGGAAGCGGCAAATTCGGGAATCACCAGGATTATTAGCAGTGGCAATAGGATGTGCGCCGTGCCGGCCAATAACGGCATTACCCAGGCCGCCGCTGTCGTCGGTATCTCCACATGGCGCCGCAACTTCTGCACGTCGCCCGAGGCACCCCACGCCTCTATTATCTTAGGCCAGATCACGAAACCCGCCGCTTCGGGCAAGGTGAACATGTAGGCGGCCATCTGCATTCCGACGCTGTAGAGGCCGAAGCGATAGGCATCGTAGTGACGGATTATGACTGCGCCGTCAATAGTCCGCAGGACAGTGTCAGAAAAGGTAATCAGCAGAATAAGCAGGCCTGTCTTCAGCAACTGAAACGCCGCGCCCGTCTGCCACCGGAGACGGATCCGAATGCCCGAGTAGAAGTGCATTATCAGCAGGTTAATCAGCCACGCGGCGAGAGTCCCAAGCATAGCGCCGCGAAAGCCCCAACAGTAGCCGCCGTACACGGCCAGGGCAAATGTTGCCAGAGCATCTATGATAGTCACATGGGCCAGTAGCTCAAAGTTGCCCCACGACCTGAGCACGACGCGATAAAGCATGTAGGTCTGGTTCGCCAGCAGCCAGCCGCCGCCAATCACGATCGCCATCCCCGTTGCCCGCTGGTCGGTAGGCTCGGACAGACCCCACACGCACATGCCAAGGGCCGCGACCGCCGTGAGTACTATGACCCAGGTCATCCCAACGGCTTCAACGACCTCAGCCTGCTCTTTGTCCTTGGCACCGATCCTCAAAGGAAGCTCTTTGCTGAGGCCGTGAAGAACTCCGAGGTGGGCGTTGCTGGTGTAGCGATTTATCACGTAAATTGACTGCATTAGCCCGCGGCCGACAACACCGACCAGCCGCATGACCAATATGCCTCGAGCCAGCCCGATAAAAAGGGCAATATAGCTACTGGCAGCTATAGCAAATACGGCGGCCGAGGCTCGCATACTGCCCCGCCGCCTGTGTAGTTCACTATCGTTTCCTGGCACTACTACTGCACACCGCCTCACACAATCGTACTTACGTCCCACTCAACTGCCTGTATTCATCGCTGTCAGCCCACCATCTTAGCATAAGAATCCGATACGCGCTATACGCACCGCTGCGCAGGGGATCCTCCTTTTGGTCAATAGCGCTCAGTTGTTGCGGAGCCTGGTCCTTGTATTCGGCAATGAAATCATCAAGTGCCATCTCAGCGGCCTTGTCTGAGTCGCGGGCTGTTCCCTGAGCGATCGCCAGAGATGCCGCCTCCAGGTCCCGGCACGCAAGCAGCCCGCCACGATCTGCCGACAACACCGCACGTTGGTGCCAGGCGTGGGCGATCTTTCTGGTCAACTCCAACTCGTCTCTCGACACACCTACGTCCCAACCAAGCGCCGTGCGGACCAGCAGATCACTCAGCGCTTCCTCACAGTCGGTTACACTCACCGGTGAACGCTGCAGCACCGCGATGACGATGTGCTGGTACATGAGGTCCTCAAGTACCAGGTGGGCAATCAACCGGCCGATGGCGAATCGCAGGCCGGCCGGGCTCAAGGCGTTCAGCATGCCGGTGGTTATTGCGATCCTGACTGGGTCGCCGCCAACAACAGTAGGTATCATGCGCCGTTCTGGTGCCATGAACAGCTCTGGTGCCGGAACACCAAAGAATTCCGTCAACTCCTCAATCAGCTCGGCAGCCTCGGAGTGCCTTTGCCTATCGAGGTGGGCACATCCTGCAAGCGCGGTTTCCCACGCATCATAATCATCTGCCATGTCGGCGAAGCTGTTTGCGACCTCGGAGATGCCCGGCCGCGCCATCAGCCGCTGGCGGAACTCGTAATCCTGCTCAAACGCCCACGGAACTTGTCCTGTAGGTGGCGCAGTTGCAGGCTCTGCCTCTATCTCTTGCGCCAACTCTTCGGTCTCGTCTTCCGGCGCCTCCAAGACGGCGTCGGCTTGTGTTTCTTCGTATTCTTCCTCCTCCTCTTCTTCCTCGTCCTCCCCGATAGCACCGAACATGTCGTCGTCAACTGCATGCTCACGCTCAGCGACAAAAGGATCAGGGGCAATATCGTGCAGCCTCTCTAGGCGTTCAGCGGCATCCTTGTCAACCCGGCGCAGACCTTCCCACGCCTGCTCGTCATCCGAATTAGCTGCTATCAACTCCTGGTACTCGCGGGACGAGCGCACTAATTCGTCCATGTCCTCATAAAGCTGCGCGAGCCAGCGGTGCACATCCAGATGGGTTGAGTCCTGGCGCAGAGCCTCACGAGCATGTTCGATGGCATCATCATGACGCCCGCGCGCCAGCTCCTCCTTTGCCTTGTCCAACGACATTTCAGCGGTCTTGCGCTCAACTGACATCTCCTCGTCCAGACCATTGTCCTGTGGCATCCTGTATTCCTCCAGGGAATTGATGAATTGATGAAATGCCAACTGCCTCGACCGCAGCCTGCTGCGATACTCCCAGTATAGGCTAAATTCGTGACTTGCGCGATAGTTCCTGCATTTTACCGCACTTTGTCGAGCCTTTTGCCACCACTCCGAAGAATTGCCAAATAGTGTGCGCAAAGGCCTTGCAAAAACGCCGCCGGCCCTATATAATCATTACGTACTTCCATCTCAGTCGCTATATACTGGGAGTGGGTGAGAAATTCCCCACTCCCTGTTTTTTGAATGTTGGTTGTCCGGCTGGCACCTTAGCGACGATTGCAGACAGCAAAGAGCTATGAAGCGACTAGAAGATAAACATCCTGTAGTCTGCAAGATCGAGGCGGAAATCGAGCGCACCTTGACAGACTACGGCTACGAATTGGTACAGATCACTTACGGCGGCCACCGCGCCAACTGTGTGTTGGCCGTCTATATGGATAAGCCGGGAGGCGTCACGGCAGCCGACTGCCAACACATGGCGGGACACCTTTCGGTATTGCTGGACGTGCTCGACGCCATCCCCGACACCTACGACTTGATCGTCTCATCGCCTGGGGTGGAGCGGCCACTGATGCGTAAAGGCGATTTTCAGCGTTTTGAAGGCAAGCCGGCGGCAGTCACATTCTACTACGACGGTGTCAAACATACCCGACAAGGAGCCTTGCTCGGCCTCGACGGCGAGCATGTTCTGCTAGAGACCGCCCAAGAACTACTGCACATACGGCTTGATGATATCGAAAGCGCACATCTGCTCTATGACTTGGACGGCGATAATCAGGGGTACTGATACGTGCTCTTCCAGGAGTTGACACTGCGATGAACGGCGAATTCATAGACGCCCTGGAGCAGCTGCAAAAAGAGAAGGACATCCCGATGGAGGCCTTGGTCACTACCGTCGAGGCAGCTATGGCGTCGGCCTACCGCAAGCATTTCGGCGTGGAAGAGGACATCCGCGTCGAGATTGATACGGTGGGCCGGACCGTACGCATGTTCGCCCGTCGGCCGATCATTTCCGAGACCGATGAGGAGGGCGACCCCCTCTCGCTTGAAGAACTCAAAGCCAGCGGCACTGTTGAATACGAAGAACACGAAGTGGACACCCACGACTTTGGTCGCATAGCCGCTCAAACCGCCAAGCAGGTGGTCATGCAGCGTATCCGCGAGGCCGAGCGCGAGATCGTCTATACCGAGTTCAGCCACCGCGTCGGCGAAGTGGTCACTGGTGAGGTGCAGCGCCGCGACGCTCGTAGCGTCTTTATTACCCTTGGGAAGACCGAAACATTGCTCCCTTCTTACGAACAGATCCCCGGCGAGCCCTACCGCTTTGGCGACCGACTCAAGCTCTACATACTCGATGTTCGCAAGACCACCAAGAATCCGCAGATAATCGTATCACGCACTCACCCGGCGTTGGTAACCAAGCTGTTCGAGCTCGAGGTGCCGGAAGTATATGACGGGATTGTTGAGATAAAGGCGGTCGCACGTGAACCGGGGGCGCGATCCAAGGTAGCCGTATTGTCACATGACCCGCAGGTGGATCCGGTTGGCGCTTGCGTGGGCCATCGCGGCACTCGCGTGCAGGCCATCGTTGACGAACTGCGCGGCGAGAAGATTGATATCGTTCGTTACAGCGATGATACGGCCGAATATCTCAAGAGCGGCCTCTCGCCGGCCAGGGTCAGCAAGGTCGTGCTGGACGAAGACAACATGGCCGCTATGGTTATCGCTCCGGACGACCAGCTCTCTCTGGCCATCGGCCGCAGGGGCCAGAATGTACGCCTCGCCGCCCAACTTAGCGGCTGGCGCGTGGATATCCGCAGTGAGACCGACTGGGCCGAGGCTGCCGGTGTTGCTCCCACCGAGGCAGTACCCGCTGAAGAAGACAAACAACGGCGCATTAGGATCTACGAACTGGCCAAGAAGCTCGGGGTCGAGAACAAAGATCTCATCGAGATTCTCCAGGAAGAAGACGTCGAGGTCACCAGTCACGCTAGCACCATCTCCGGCGACCAGGCCGACATGGTCGAGCAGATGCTCACCGGGGGCGAGGGCACCCTTGACGAACTCGAAGAAGACACGCTCGAACTCGATCTTGAAGACCTTGAGAGCCTCGAGGCAGAGTAACCTGGCTGTGAAAGTGGCACTCACCACGCAGCCTGTGTGGTGAGGTCTGAGGATTTGAAAAACAGTGAAAGCGGGCGTTGACAACGGCCGCGGAGGTGTTTGGTTTTGGCCAAAGTCCGGGTCTTTTCTCTGGCAAAGGAACTGGGGCTGAAGAGCAGCGCGCTGGTCAAGGCGCTGGGTCACATGGGCGTGCCTAATCTCACTCCGGCCTCGGCAATTGACGAGGACACCGCCACGGCGGTGCGTGAGTTGCTCGCCGAACAACTCACCAAGGCGCGCGAGCGTGCCAAGGAAGCCGAGCAGACCGCTCGTGCGGAAGCGGAGGTTGCCCGGGCAGCAGGAGCTGACCCTGTAAGCGGAGCCGGAGACGCTCAGACTGAGGCCGCGGCGGAAGAAGAAATCAAACAGCGCGAGGAGGGGTTGGAGAGCCTTGAGAGGGAAATGGCCGATCACGGCTTTGGACCAACTCACCCCGGGGCTTACACCAGCATCGAGGAGATCGAAAGGCACATGGCCGAAGTCGAGGCCACCGCTGAGCCGAAGCTACAACCTGACGCCGTCACTCCTCTGCCCGAACTCGCAAAGCGTCCCACCGGCGCACGTCCCGACAGCGCTGTTGACGTCGCGCCGGTCGTTACTGTGTTGGGCCATGTTGACCACGGGAAAACCGCCCTGCTTGACGCCCTGCGATCGACCAATGTCGTTGCCGACGAAAGCGGCGGCATTACCCAGCACATCGGCGCCTCCGAAGTCGAGGTGGGCGACAAACGCGTCGTATTCATAGACACCCCTGGCCACGAGGCGTTTACGGCCATCCGCGCCCGCGGCGCACAGATCAATGACATCACCGTGCTTGTCATCGCCGCTGATGATGGCATCATGCCTCAGACAGTTGAAGCCATCAACCACGCCAAAGCAGCAGATGTCCCGATTATCGTCGCAATCAACAAATGCGACCTCCCCGCCGCCGATCCCGAGCGCGCCAAGCAGCAACTGCTCGAACACGAGCTGGTGCCAGAGGAATGGGGCGGCGACACCATCGTCGTCGAAATATCAGCCATCACCAAGCAAGGCCTCGATGATCTGCTGGACATGGTGTTGCTCGTCGCTGAAGTCCAAGAATTGTGGGCCGATTCCGAGGGCGATTTCGTGGGCGTAGTCATCGAGACCGGTGTTGCCACCAGCGAAGGCGCTGTCGCCACCGTCCTTATTCGCAACGGCACGCTTCGCGTCGGTGATTCGATCGTCGCCGGCGCCGAGCACGGCCGGGTCCGCCGCCTGCGCGATTGGCGCGGGAAGTCGCACAAGGAGATGGGACCCGGACGCCCTGTCGAGATCATCGGTCTGGGCGGCACGCCTGACGCCGGCGAAATAGCCACACGGGCAGACAGCCCAAAGGCCGCTCGCGAAGCCGCCGCTGTGCGCCAGCAACAAGCCTGGGAACGCGACATTGAGGTATCTCGTAGCGCCACCTTGCGCGAACTGTTCGCCGGCATGCGCACTGGCGAGACCGAGCAGCTCAACGTCATCATCAAAGCGGACGTTTACGGTTCCGCTCAGGCACTCGAATCCAAGCTACTCCAACTCGACAGCCAGCTTCAAGAAGTTGACATCGAGGTTATCTATGCCGGTGTTGGCCCTATCAATGAGTCCGATGTGATGCTCGCGCGTGCATCAGACGCCATTATGATCGGCTTCCACGTCCAAGCCAGCGACAGCGTGCGCCAGACGGCCGAAGCCGAGCGCGTCGAGATCCGCATCTACGATATTATCTACGAGGTCATTGACGACATCATCGCCGCAGCTTCCGGCCTGCTCAAGCCGGTCATCGAAGAGCCCCCTATTGGCAAAGCCGAGGTGCTCCAGATCTTTCGCGGTTCCCGTGTCGGGGTGGTGGCCGGTTGCCGCGTCACCGAGGGCAAGCTACAGCCCGGCGCAAAGATGGTGGTCGTGCGCGAAGGCGAAGTTGTCTATGAGGGCACAATAGATTCTCTGCGGCATTTCGATCAGGACGTATCGCAGATCGAGGCGCCCGGCGAATGCGGCGTGGCCACCCGGGGCTTCCGACAGTGGCAAGTAGGCGACATCATCGAGGCCAGCGTGGAACAAGAGGTCGAGCGCCGCCTGTCAATCACTTCAGATGAGGTAATACCGGACGAGCAAGGGTAGGGCCTATGGCGGCCATAATCGGCCTGCTGACTCTGGATATCTACATTCCAGACGCCGCCACACTCAAGGACAAAAGGCGCGTTGTCAAAAGCCTTATGGAGCGCCTGTCCAACCGATACAATATCACCGTGGCCGAGATCGAGCAGCTTGACAACCCCTCACGTGCTACGCTCGCTATTGCGTATGTCGCCAACCAACGTGCTCAGGTGGAGCGGGTGCTCAGCCATATTGAAGCTGCGGCCTCTCGCGAGCGGCAAGCAGTTGTCGAGGGCAGCTTTACAGAATTCTTCTAGCCAGGATCCCAAGCTCTGGCCCCGCCGCGTACCTCGGGCTTCCAGCCCGAGTGCGCCAGGCGACGAGCAAGGCCATTCGGGTGAATCAGCATCAGACAGCAAACCCAAAGACAGCGCCGTGTTGCAAAGCTCATCCAGCAGATCGTCGCTGAGGTCGTTCGCGATGAGGTTGACGACCCCGCGATCGGTTTCCTGACCATCACCGATGTAGAGGTCTCGGCAGACATGCGCAATGCCACTCTTTATTACTCGGTGCTGGGGCCGGCCGAGCAGGTTGAGGAAACCACCAAGGGCCTGTTGCGCGCCCGTAAGTTCATAAATCGCGAACTTGGCGAGCGGCTGGCAATGAAATACACACCGACGTTGCGCTTTGCTCTCGACGAAACTGCCGAGCGCGCGCAACGCATTGAGAGGGTACTCCGGGATATTGATGCGCAACAACGACAAGAGTCAAACGCCGAAGAACCCGACACCGAAGTCCGGTAATGGCGACCCGCCCGCCGAACACTATATGCCTCCGCCTGCCCCCTTGCTGGCCCTCTTTCAAACACACGCCAGTTTTCTGCTGTTCGGCCACGAGAATCCCGACGGCGATGCAGTCGGCAGTGCATTGGCACTCGGTCACATGCTCAGGGACATGGGCAAGCAGGTCAGTGTCGCCTTCCCAACCCCGCCGCCCGACTGGTGGACCCACATGCCCGGCGCCGACATGGTCACACAGCAACCCTCACAACCTCCTGACGTAGCCGTTTCTCTGGATTGTGACGACATAAGCCGGCTCGATCACTTGACAGAGGCCTACCTGCAGGCCCCCCACTGTGCGGAAATTGATCATCACACCAACACCAGGCGCTCTTGCGAAGTCTTCTACGTTGACCCCCAGGCCAGTGCCGTCGGAGTGTTGATCCACCGTATCCTGACGGCTATGGACCAGCCGCTTACAGCACAGATCGGCACCTGTATCTACTGGGCGATTGCTACCGACACCGGCTTTTTCCGCTTCGCGAATACCAACGCCGAAGCATTGCGAGTTTGTGCGGAGTGTGTCGCTGCCGGTGCCGACGCCCGCAGGATAGCGCGGGCCACGGTAGGCAACCGCCCTCTAGCCCACCTCGTACTTAAGGGCCGTGCTCTGGCCAATCTAAAGCAGTATCTCGACGGCCGTGTGTTGCTCGGCGTCGTTTCTATGCAGGATTTCGCCGCCGCCGGCGCTAATCGTACCCACGCAGAGGGAATTATTGACGATATCCGCCTTGCGCCGGAAGCGGACGTAAGTGTGCTGTTCAAAGCCCCCAGCCCCAACAACTGCTGGCAGGTAAGTCTCCGTTCCAGCGTCATTGACTGCGCCGAGGTAGCACGTCGCTTTGGTGGCGGAGGCCACGCCGAGGCTGCCGGATTTTCGTTTGACGGTCCGCTCGCAGATGGCCGGCGCCATTTGCTGGATGCTCTGGCCGACCTGTTGCCCGAAACAGACCGATGAATGACGGCTTCCTGAATGTAGTCAAGCCACCGGCCCTGACCTCGCACGATGTCGTGCAGAAGGTGCGCAAGCTAGCGCGCACCAAAGTCGGCCACACCGGCACTCTCGATCCCGCTGCTGCTGGCGTGCTGGTGCTTTCTGTCGGCGCTGCCACCAGGCTATCTCAGTACCTGCTTGATCTGCAGAAGTCCTATCGGGCGGAGTTTACCCTCGGCATAACAACTGATACTCATGATGCCGAGGGAACAGTTGCCTGCAGCCGCCCGGTCCGCGGCCTTGCCGTCCGAAGCGTTCGCGATACTCTGGCCGCACTGACTGGCGAGGTGGAGATGATACCACCGGCTTACTCGGCGGCACATGTTGGCGGAAGGCGCGCCTATGAGTTGGCTCGCGAGGGCAAGGCCCTGGGCGAAGAGCTCGGCTGTGGAGCGTATCTGTCCGCTCTCGTGCGCACCGCTGTCGGCCACCACCGCATCGAAGACGCCGCGACACTGCCCGAGCTGGAAAGCGACGGCATCGAAGCCCACCTCATCAGGCCGGCTGACGCGCTGGCTCATTTGCCTGCCGTTACGCTCGATGACCGGCGAATTGCAGTGGTACGCCATGGCAACGGCATATCCGACGGCGTCGAGCGTCAGCCCGGGGCGATGGTACGGCTATTGGCCCCGTCCGGTGCCCTGATGGCGTTGGCGGAGTACATCCGTGATGATCACGGCAGCTACTTACAGCCGCGCACCGTACTGCCTGCCTGACCAATGCGAGTGAAATGTCATGCTACTGACCACAGGGCTGGATGAAAAGCTGCCGCAGGCCGAGCGCGCCGTCGTTGTTGGAGCATTCGACGGCCTCCACATCGGCCACCAATATCTCATCCGGCGAACATGCGCCGAGGCCGCGGCCAGGGGCCTCGAATCAACCGTATTGACCTTTGAGCCAATCCCGGAAGAGGTCCTTGCGCCTCCCGATAACCCGGGCATGCGGCTGACCGTAGAAGCCGAGCGCCTTGACCTGCTGCGAGAACTCCGCGTTGACCGCGTAGTCGTGGCCGAATTTCACGACCAATTCAGCGCTCTCAGTGCGCAGGAGTTCACGTGCGATATACTGGCCGGCCACCTTAGCACCAAGGTGCTCCTTGCTGCTGAGAATCATACCTTCGGCTCCGGTGCCGAAGCCGACATCAATGCCATCGGCCGCCTTGCTGAGAAGTATGCCTTTGAGCTGGTCATCGTGCCGCTCTTGAAGCTCGACGGTTCCCGCGTCAGCAGCACACAGGTGCGCAAGTACCTCCGCGAGGCGCATGCGGAGGAAGCGGCCGCGTTACTGGCCCGCCACTACAGCCTTCGTGGCAAGGTCGTGCCCGGCGTTGGTACGGGCCGCAAGCTTGGCCTTCCTACCGTGAATCTCGAAGTTCCACCCAACAAACTCATACCGGCTTCTGCGGTTTATGCTGGCTTGGCCGACGGCTCTGCTTTGCGCCGCCAGATCGGCCCGGATGCTGCCCCTTGCCCTGCCGCTATCAACCTCGGCCCGCAGCCGACCTTTGGCAGATCCCACAGCACCATCGAGGCCCACATCATCACTGAGCACGACCTCGACTTGGTGGGCTCGCAGCTCGATCTCAGTTTCGTCCGCCGCTTGCGCTTTGTCGAGAAGTTTCCTGATGCCCGGAGCCTCAAGGCGCAGATCGCGCGTGATGTGCAGATGACGCGCAGATTCGTCGGCCACGGCGACCCATAAGAAGCACAAGACGGCTGTCGCATGACGTCCCTCTAATCGCCGGTATATGCGTGCTCGTACGCCTTACCATTTATTGACAACAGGCCATTTTGCCACTATACTGTTCGAACTCGGAAGTCTGCGGAAAATCTATGGCCACAAGCGGGGCCGGCGGCATTCCGGCTCTAACTTTTTGTGCCGGCCTATTTGCGTTCCCTGAGGTGTCAAAAGCACAGTGTTTGAGACACTCACAGAAAAGCTCCAGAAGGTCTTCAAGCGCATGAGCGGCAGCGGCAAGCTGCGCCCCAAGGATGTGCGCGAGGGCCTCAAGGAAGTGCGTCTCGCTCTGCTCGAAGCGGATGTTAACTATCAGGTGGTCAAGGACTTTGTCCAGGAGATCCAGCAGGAGGCCCTGGGTGAGGAGATCCTATCCGGCCTGAATCCGACGCAGCAGATCGTTGACATCGTCCACAGCAAGCTGATTAGGCTGCTGGGCGAAGAGCCGGCTCCGTTGCATCTTGAGGGTGCCGGGCCGCACACCATCCTGCTGGCCGGCCTGCAGGGCAGCGGCAAGACGACGACTGCCGCAAAGCTGGCCGTCCGCCTGCGACGGGAAGGTCACAGGCCGATGCTCTGTGCTGCTGATGTCTATCGCCCCGCCGCCATTCAGCAGTTGCAGCAGATAGGACAGCAGGCTGGCGTGGAGGTCTATGCCGACGACAGCACAGACCCGGTGGCTATTGCCTCGAACGCTTTGCACTATGCCCGCGCGAAGGGCTATGACGTTGTGATCGTGGACACCGCCGGCCGCTTGCAGATTGACCAGCAGATGATGGACGAGATCGCGGCCATGGAGCAGGAGCTTGACCAGCCCGCGACGCTGCTGGTTATAGACGCCATGACCGGCCAGGAGGCGGTTAATGTCGCCAAGGAGTTCGGTGACCGACTGAACCTTGACGGGTTGATTCTTACCAAGTTGGACGGCGATGCCCGCGGCGGAGCGGCTCTTTCCGCCCGTGCAGTCACCGGCAAGCCCATAATGCTTGTCGGTATCGGTGAGAAGATCGAAGCACTCGATGTCTTTCATCCTGACCGCATGGCACAGCGCATACTTGGCATGGGCGATGTGCTGACTTTGGTTGAGAAGGCACATGAGGCGGTTGACGAAGAAAGAGCCAGGGAGATGCAGAAGCGGCTGCTCTCCTCCCAGTTTGACATGAACGATTTTCTGGAGCAGTTGCGCAGTGTCCGGAAGATGGGGCCGCTGGAGCAGATCCTCAAGATGATCCCGGGTGCCGATAAGCTCGGGCCCATCGCGCCCGACGAACTTGATGACAAGGAACTTGACCGCCTGGAGGCCATAATCTTCTCCATGACCCGGGAGGAGCGGGGCGATCCTTCAATACTCAACGGCAGCCGCCGCCGACGCATCGCTGCCGGCAGCGGCGCAACTGTGCAAGACGTAAACATTGTTATCAAGCAGTACAAGCAGCTATCCAAAATGATGAGCACCATCGCCAAGGGCGGGCCGCTCAACATCGGGGGCTTGCGGCTCGGATAGCGCGCTAAGAGCCCCTCCGAAGCCATATTGAGGTCCGACCGAAGGGAGCAAACAGATTGGCAACCAAGATCCGATTGAAGCGAATGGGCACCAGGGGCAAACCGCACTATCGCCTGGTGGTTATGGATTCGAGAAAACCTCGGGATAGCCACACGGTCGAGGAGTTGGGACACTATTGTCCCACTACTGACCCCCCGACTATCAATATGGACGTCAACCGCGCGCTGTACTGGCTTTGTGTCGGTGCCCAGCCCACGGACACTGTCCGTTCGCTGCTTGCCAAGCAGGGCGTTATGAAGGCATTCCGCACTGGTGTAAAGCCCGGGGAGATGGAGCAGCAAGCTCCCGTCGTTGCAGAAGTTGAAGCCCTAGCGCAAGCCGAGGAGGAATCCGAGGAGCCATCAGTCCCACCGCAAACCGCAGACGAATAGTTGATCGCCGGCTGGCCGACATGCACACAACCTGAAATGCCTGGGCACCCCGGAAAGCCCAGTTCACAAACCCAGATACATACAGGAGGCCCACGATGCTAGAACTCGTCGAGTACATAGTACGTGCACTTGTTGACGATCCAGACCAGGTACATGTAAACGAGATCGAAGGCGAGACGGTAGCGGTTTACGAAGTCTCCGTGGCCGAAGAGGACCTGGGCAAGGTAATCGGCAAGGGTGGCCGCACCGCCAATGCCATCCGTACCATCGTCAAGGCCGCGGCTATGAAGCGCGAGAAAAAGGCCACTGTTGAGATACTTTCCTAGTTTTTCGCTGATTTCAGCGCCAGACTGCCGATTCCATCAGACCACACACCATTGGTGTGGCCCATCATAGGAGGTACATTCTTCATGACGGTTACCATTAAACGGGAAATCGTCTTGCGCTCTATTGTCACTGATCAGCTCAAGCGGGAGCTCGCCGAGGAGTTGCAGCGAGGTGCCGATGAGCTTGAGCAGCGCATCCAGCAACTGGACTTCAGTGCCAAGGGATACATCGCCGAGTTACAACGCGCGGACCTGCAACAGGCGATAAGTGTCCGCAAGCGGGTCGAGGCTGAGAAGAACCGCCAGCAGGAACTCCGGGACAGCCTCCTGGAGCGCAAGAAGCAGGTCGAAGTACTGGACAACGACACTGAAATCATCCGAGGGACGTTAGAGAGCTCTGTCGAAGTCAACGTGGGCGATGATCTGAGTGTCCTGCTCGCCGGCACCGAAATCGTGACCAAAGACGACGTTGTGATCGAGATACGTGAGCGCAAGCTCTTGGCGGACGACGAAACCCCGGTTCTGACTATCGAGACAGACCTTGACACTGACAATGCCTGAGCTGCCGGATTACTCAGTACACGTCGCCCGCGTTAGCGCCGCCCACGGCGTCAAGGGTGAGGTCAAGGCGTTCTGCTACAGCGATCTGCCCGGACGCATGCAACTGCTGGACGAAGTCTGTCTCCGACCGAAGCAGGCAGAGCCGTTCTTGACGCGAGTCCTGCGAGCGCGTCAGATCCCGCACAAAACCATCTACATCGTGCGCCTTCAGGGCATTACGGATCGCAACCAGGCCGAGGCTATCGTTGGCGCCGAGATCACTGTCCGGGCCTCTGAAACACCGCAATTGCCAGATGGTACCTACTACATTGACGATATCATCGGCCTGCAGGCAGTCACTGATGAGGGCGAGGCTCTGGGCCTTATTGTTGATGTGCTCAAGACTGGCGCCAATGATGTGTACGTACTTGACAGCGACCTGCTTGTACCGGCTATTGCCGATGTCGTCATCAACATAGACCTCGCCGAGGGCGTCGTGGTCATAAAGCCCCTGCCGGGCATGTTCGAGTAGTTCGGAATCTCTGAGGCGGGGCGGGCACTGATGCGGATTGACGTCGTGAGTATATTTCCTGACCTGATTGCCGATGCGGTCCGCTACGGTATTGTGCACCGTGCCGTCGAAAACGACCTTGTCAATATCGCCGTCCACAATCTGCGCGACTATTGCCATGACCGCCACTGCCAGGTTGATGACACGCCCTACGGTGGAGGGCCCGGCATGGTTATGAAGCCCGAGCCGTTCTTCGAGGCGGTGAGAAGCTTACGGGCCGACTCCACCGATCCCGGCCACGTGATATTGCTCAGCCCGCAGGGCCAGGTCCTCAATCAACAGAGGGCGCGAGAGTTGACGCAGCACGGCCGGCTGATCCTGTTGTGCGCCCGCTATGAGGGTATTGATGAACGGGTGCGCGAGGCGCTCGCTGACCAGGAGCTTTCGATAGGCGACTACGTCCTTAGTGGCGCCGAGTTCGCCGCCCTGGTCGTCATGGACGCCGTCATCAGGCTGCTTGCCGGCGCCTTGGGCAACGAGGATTCGACGGCCCAGGAGTCGCATACCGAGGGCCTTCTGGAGTATCCGCAGTACACGCGCCCTGCCGTCTATGAGGGCATGGCGGTCCCGGACTTGCTGGTCCGCGGTCACCATGAAGAGATCCGTCGCTGGCGGCGCCAGCAGGCCTTGAAACGCACACTACAGCGCAGGCCTGACTTGCTCAGCAGCGCCGAGCTTACAGACGAAGACTGGGAGATATTGGGAGAACTCTGAGC
>JALGTY010000583.1 GCA_029821145.1 Candidatus Zipacnadia bacterium | reverse complement strand
GGGTGGGAGTGGCCACACGGCGCGATACGTCCCTCCCGCAGCGCCTCGAGCACGGTCGCAGCCGGCACGTCCGCCCGGATCACGGCCAGGCGGAAGTGAAGTCGGTTGCGCCCGGCGATCTCCCGCACCATCTCCAGGAAGCGCTCCAGGTGCGGTTTGGCCCCGGAGCCACCTGCTGTGCCGACCACCAGGGGAATCCCTCTCTTGATGGCCGCACACAGGGCCGGTTCGAGATCGCGCGAGGCTTGAGCAGTGCTGACGAAACCCTCACCGGCCCCGAGGTAGTACGGACCGGGGTCGGTTGAGCCGGCGTCAACCCCGATCAGGTCCGGCTGCATGGAGAGAGCACGCTCAAGGCTCGCCAACGGGTAGCCATATCCCAGCAGGCCGCACAGCGACACCATGCGCAGTTGGCGGCCCTTACCCGCGCTCACGGGTTCACCTCCGTATATGCGAAGTCCGAGGGAATGCCGAGCTCTTCATATACATCTGCCAGATGCCCGCGTCCCCGGGCCTCGAGGATCTCGAAGTAGTTTCGGCCGGCAGCATCCATGTCCACAAAGAACGGGCCGAAATGGTCCACCTCGAAAACCCAGGTCGCCTCGGTCTTGCCGAGCTCCTCGAGGAAGTGCACCGCCACCACCCGCTGCACTTGGCGGCGCAGCAGATTGCCGCAGACCCCGATCTTGGTCAGATGCACCGCGCCGACGTCACGAAGCGCGTGGGCCGTGCCGGGCCCCATCGTGGTCTTGCCGATGAGCGTCCGGAGCCCCAGCTTCCTGACCACAGCGCCGCCGTAGCGCTCGAACCGGATACTGGACGTGGGCTCGATGCTGACGATCTCCCAGGCGCCCTCAGTTTGCCGCATGACCGGGCCAACATGAAAGAAGCAATTTACCTCACGGAAGTCGAGCGGTGGGAGCAGGTCGTCCTCGATGGCGCGAATGTGGAAGAGGCTGCGCCCGGTGAACAGCAGGCCACTGACGGTGACCACCTGTCCGAGTTTCAGTTCACGCGCCAGGGGCTCCGACAAGGGCAACTGGAGATGGCGGATGGTGTCGTTCACGGCAGCTCTCCCGTATAGCTTGCTTGCCCGTCGCTTGAGATGGTAGCTCGCCAGCGCCGTCCGACCAGGCACTGAGCATTGACCGCCACCGGCAGCGCCGCCGTGTGCGTCATGGCCGTTTCCACGTGAACGGCCAGCACTGCGTTGGTCCCCGCGACGCCCATCGGCCCCAGACCCAGGCGTTGCGCCGCGGCGTAGAGCTTGTCCTCAATCGCCGCCACGCGCGGATCCGGATGGGGGCGGCGGACCGGTCGGAGCAGCGCCGCTGCCTTGGCCAATCTCATGCACAGATCCGCCGTGCCGCCGACGGTAGAACGTGCCGAAGATCTCGCTGCCGCCGCCCTTCGGCGCGGCGATGATGTCGAGCCCGTCACCATCTCCGTCGAAGCGCAGCTCCACCTTGGGCATCCCCGGCCCGAGGTTGTTGCCCGGATTATCGCGGGTCAGCGGGTTGACCATCGTCGGGCGGAGAAAGCTCTCCGCCGTGGCCCTGGCGGTCGCCTCCCTGGCGGCTTCCCAGAGAACGCCGAATCCTCCCTCAATCTGCGTGCGGCTTCCGGCCGTGACAAAGAAGAGCGGGAACCCCGTATCCGCGCAGACCAGTACCGCTCCCTCGTCCGTCTCGCGCGCATTCTGCAGGCTCACCTGCAGATGCCGGCGCGCTAGCGGATCGGTCTCCTCCTCGAGGGCCGTCATCAGCGCTGCCTCGACGTCAGGCGGCAGATTCGTCGCCGCCAGGCATGTGGCCTCATACATAGTGGAGACGATCGTTTCCCGGCGAATCATGCGCCCGCTCCTCTCGCAGTACACTCCTCACTTGCGCTCATGCCAAGTGCACCAAGCTACGGGGTTCAGAACACCGGACTCATTGCTTTGTCGCAGCTATGTCTCGGCCGTCCCACCGGCGCAGCCCTCTGCGGCCGGCTTGCCCGCGGCTGCAACCGGTTGCTCCCCTTCCTGCTCGACGGTATTATCCGAGTCGGGGTGGTGGAGGGCATGGAAGGCGATGTCGAGCTCTTTACGCTGCTCATCAGTGTGTTTCGAGTACGTGAGCTTGGACACGATGTAGATGGCCAGGAACGCGGCCGGGACGCTGATGACAGCCGGCTGCCCGAACTCCCACACATTCGCCAGCTTGCCGATGACGACGACAGCCGAGATCAGACCGCCGGTCATGATGCCGGCAACCGCCCCCGGCTCCGTCATTTTGCGCCACCATATCCCGCAGGCAAGCAGCGGGAAGAAGGTGCTGGCCGCAACCGCGAACGCCAGCCCCACCATCCACGCGATATTAGCGTCCCGGAACGTCAGGCCGACGCCAATGGCGGCCGCCCCGAAGATGATGACCGCGACTTTAGCGGCTATCATCTTCTGCGTGTCACTGGCATGACGGAACAGTATCTCGCCGTAGAAGTCGTGGGCAAAGGCCGAACTGAGTGCGATGAGTAGTCCCGACACGGTTGACAGCAACGCTGCGATGGCCCCGGCGGCCACGAGCGCCTTCGCCCATTCGCCGGCGTCGAAGCTGGTCACCAGCATCATCGTGTTCGGATTGGGTTGCCCGGCCTCGTTGACCAGCACTGCCTCAGGCCCCAATACCATTCTGGCGTAGGTGCCCCATATTGGCGTGGTGATGTAGAAAATGCCGATGAACACAAGCACCCATACAGTTGACCACCTTGCCTTCGCTGCGTTGGGATTGGTGTAGAACCGCGCCAGGATGTGCGGCAGCCCGGCCGTCCCGCATACTAGCGCGATCAGTAGGGATACGCTGCTGAAGAGGTTGAACTTGCCGAACGGCTTGACCCAGTCCCGGCCAGTGGGGAACCGTTCCTTCTCGGTATCGGAGAACGCTGGCATGCCTTCCATAGTCAGC
>JALGTY010000120.1 GCA_029821145.1 Candidatus Zipacnadia bacterium | reverse complement strand
TGAGCTTTCCGACCGGGGGCAGTACGAGATCACCGACGTCAACAACGCCTACCTGGAGCGAGGCGCGCTGGACTACGATATTCTGCCCTTTGAATGGACCGACGCCGGTACTCCCGAGAGTCTGCAACACGCCTCTGACATTGCACAGAACAGCCCATTTCTGTCCGAGCTGCCCATCGGCAGGCAGGAATAGAAGCGGTTTCAAAACCTCGTTTTCGGAGACTCACAGGCTGGGCTTCGACAAGCTCAGCCCCTGCGGGAAAGACGCTGCTGCTTCTTACCCAGGGGACAGTCCCTAAAGGGACAGTCCCCCCAGCCACACCGGGTTTTGAAACAGCTTCTAGCCCGCATCCCTCATGAACAGGTGGGTCAAGTTTTCCAGCCCGACGCCGTTACGGGCCGGTCAGAAGCTCATCGGGGTATATCAGATCCAGCACCGCTATCTCCTCAGCGGGAGCCGGTATCATGCCGTAGATTCTGCCCTCGGTTTGTATCTCCCAGGCCATGCGGTTGCCTGCCGGCGATATCTCGTGTGATTCATCAAGGCCGGGGATTTCTCTGAATTCGCCATCTATGGCGGAAAACACGCCCGGGCCGGCACATTCGGTGTCGGGGTCGAAGTCCTCTGAGGTGGATGCCTCCTGGCTCTTGCGTCTTCCCCAGGGGATCAGCACCAGTGCCCTCCCGCCCAGTATCTCGCCCGTGCAGCCCCACGAGCCCGGTAGGTCCTTGCGCAGCCAGCGGACACGTCCGGTAGCTAACTCAACGGCCCCGATGTATGTGAAGACCTCTCCGCTATCGTTTTCCTGTCTCTTAGTAAATCCACGCTCACCCGGGCACAGCGGCCCCAGCTTTTCTAACTTGCCATGGGGCTTGATCTTCTTGCTTTCGCCGTCAGCCAGGCGCACGTACCGGATTTCCCAGGGGGAATCTTCGGTATCATATTCGAGACGTATCCTGAGATATACACCTGTGCAGACACCATCGGCCATTTCCCATCCCCAAATCTTATGCGCCGTGCATATGCGCCGCTCACCGGCTCCGTCGGGCGCGATTATGTAAAGGCCCCGCTTCTTCTGCTCTTCAGAGCGCCAGTAGGTAATCCACCGTCCGTCGGGAGACCATTGCGGCCAACGGCCAGCGGTCAGCTTAGTCCATTCCTGCGCGTTCCCCGGCGAGAACAGGTAAAGAGTGGTGTCCACATCTGCACCAGCCATTTCCATGACCATGTCCAGCGGTGACAATGCGACGACGACTCGGTTGCCGTCGGGGCTCCAGGCCGGCCCGTGGTAACAGTCTATTATCATGTTCTCAGGCGCATCGAAAATTGCAGTATCGGCGGCCTGGGCGAAATCGTACTGCCGGACGGGATTGTCAAGAAACATACCGGCCATCCTTATGCCCTGCTTTTCCATCTCCTCCTCGTCCCAGAAAGGTACCACCATCCCCGGCTGAGACATGGCCATTATTTGGCCCATACTGGGCATCTTCATTGCCGTGTAGGTTAACCTGTCATTGTCTCGCCATTGGAGAGACTGGAGCTCCACCCACTCTTCGTCGGTGATACTGGAGCGCAGAACGCCGCCCGGCACGCGACGTAAAGAGCACGTGACGCCAGCTTCGCGTTTCGCCCGGTCAGAGGCACCAATCTGCTTGATCGCCGCGCGCACGCCGATAGCGCCAAGGATGACAAAGGCCAGTACTATTGTGCTGCAGCCCGCGCAACCCCATATCAACGGATGCAGCGGCTTTCTGGCGCTCCGCTGTTGCTTTTCCACCGGCGTCCCCCGTCAAGCGCGTATTGTATGCCTGTGAAGCCTTCGCCTTCTGTCCGCTATTTCCCTGCCCCGGACTATTCATGACTGAAATGGCATATGTAGCAGCATTAGACAGGAAGCCGTTTCTGTGTACGCAGAGCGAGCTCTGCGAAGCGGCGCAAAATGACACACTGTAATCACCCCAACGACCTCGGGCTGGAAGCTGAGAATGCTATCGCATTCTCACCTGACCTGCGCTACGCGCAGGTCAGGCCGAGCTACGCGTTGGCGAATAATGCGGGCCACAGATGCGCAACTTGCGGCTTCATTGGCTGTCTGAAATAGGTGCACATATCTCGCAGTCGGTACACGTTCTCAAAACCGAAAGAAGCTGCGTACAGGTGCGCACAAGCTTGGGTCTCAGAGTTGTCCTGATACTCATTGCCCTGATGATGAGCGGCTACGGCTGGCAAAGCTGGGCGGATCCATCGGCGGTGCCGCCGGCAACGGTCTTCCTGAGCCGAACCGACCGCATTCTGGTGCCTCCTGGCTGGAACGCACCCGGGATCCTCTATCCGCGCGGCCGCATTGACTACCGCCAGGTCGTGGGGTTGCTGGCCAACGCGATCAGGCCGTTCACCGGCTGCGACGATCCCCTGAGGAATCCCTGGCGTGAGATCGCTACTCCCCAGGACAAAGTCGGCATTCAGGTGGACCTGCACAAGCCGCCCGTCGCTACCGAAACCATCAACGCCGTCATTGACGCTCTGATAAACAGCGGCGTGTCGCAGGATAACATCATCGTCTATGCCGGCAGCGAGGGGGACCTCTTTGCAGCGGGTATCTCCGTAAATCCCAAGGGCCGCGGGATACGCACGATGGGCAGCGAATCGGAGGGCTTCAGAAGCGGCCTGAGCCGCATAGTGCTTGACTACTGCACGGTAATCATCAATGTGGCGCGCCTGCGCGCAGATAAGGACCTGGGCATGCGCGGGTGTGTCACAAATTGCCTGGCGACCGTCCCTCACGTTGACCGCGTCCGGCTGCTGGCTAACCCCGCAGATCTGCCTGGGCCCGCGGCTGACCCGGTGTTGCGGAGGAAGACGAAGCTGCATATTCTCGAGGCGTACCAGCCGGTGCTGGAAGATACGGACGAGAATTACCCGCCGATGTGGGAATATCGCGGACTGCTGATGTCCTCCGACCCGGTCGCCGCCGATGTGATTGGCCTGCGCATCCTGGCCGCCAAACAGGCCGCGACCCGACAGAACAGTGAAGTTGAGACAGCATCCGCAGAGGCGGCGCTGGAGTATCTGCAAGCGGCAGGCAGTAACCGCTTCCGGGCCGGACAGTCCAACCCCGAAAAGATCACGCTTCAAGTGCTCGGCATTACCAAGGATATTCTTATTGGAACGGCGTCGAGCTGGAAGCCCGACCTACGGGATGGATAGCAATAGCGCTGCCTACAGGGCGCGGAGAGTTAGCTCCTGTCCGGCGCCGAGCTCGACCACCAGGTCCTGCCCATCTTCGACTACCTCCGCGTCTGCCTGATAGGCGTTGGCAAATGGATTCTTGATGCGGCAGGTTCCGGACACCGTCGCCTTGATGCTGACCAGCGTAGTGTCTCCGGCTTCCATCTGTGCCGACACCAGCCAGCCTCCCTCGGCCCGCAAGTCGCTGAAACACGCCTCTTGCCAGTCGTCAGGTACTGCCGGGAAGACACGAATTCGGTCGCCCCAGCTCTGCAAGAGCATTTCCGGAATTGTGCCGGCTATTCCGCAATTCGCCTCCATGCAGAATACGTTAGTTGCGAATATCGAACAGCCGACCTGGCGATAATCGCCGTTGAGATGCAGCCCATTTTTCCAGACGAAATTGTCGTGGAAGATATGCGCCTGCCGAGCGGCCATGTTACCCCGCCCAGCGCGAGCAGCCAATGCCAGGCTCTGCGGATAGGTATGCCCACCCCAGCGGCCCATGCCCATGTTGATAAACTCCCACATTGACCGCTCGATTATCCTGACCGCTTCCTCGCCACCATCCACGTTCATGTCATCGAAGGGGTGGATGCACATTACGTGCGAGGGATGGCGGTGGCTTTCGTTGTAATCACGACCAGGCCACAGCATCAGTCCGCCTTCTTCGTTTATGGCGTAGTCTGGCAAGTTCGCGCTGACCTGCTGGGCGCGGGATGTGAATTGGGGATCCGCCGCCGAAGCTTCGGTCTCGATGAGCCAGCGACAGAGATTGCGGATGATTGACAGATCGCAGTTTGGATCACTGCACCATGCGGTGGGCTTGTTGTCATCCATCTCAGGGCTTGCCGACAATGGCACATGAAGCTTGCCATCGTCGCCTGCTTCGAGCAGGCCCTCGTAGAACTGGAATACAGCACGCAGGAACGGTACGACCTGCTCAGTCAGGACCGTCTCATCGCGCTCGTACTGCCACTGCAGCCATAGATGGTGGGCAAGCCAGCCGGGCACACCCATCCAGAACTGTGCTGTACTCCAGCCGGGCACAAATACCATGCCGGGAGCAAATGCACAAGGGAAAAATGCGCCCTCCCAACCGAAAAATGAGCGGCAGAATTGTTGAGCTGCGGGGAGACAGTCCATCAGGAAATCGGTCAAGCAGCGACCAAGCTCCGGATGATTGTTGGGGTACACCGGCCAGAATGTCTCCTGGACGTTCATGTCGGCATGATAGTCGCCATGCCACGGAGGCTTTTCCCCATCCAGCGCCCATACTCCCTGCAGTCCGGGTGGCAGGCAGCCCGGCTTTGCAGCGGAGCCAATCATGTACGTGCCCAGATGCCAGAGGTACTCGATCTTCTCGTCGGGCACTGCAATCCCGCTGGCATCCCAATAATTGGCCCAAGCAGCTTCATGCTCTGCCAGGAGCGCTCTCCAGCCAGTCTTTGTCACATCAGCCAAGGCATCAGCCGCCTTGGCGAGTGCGGCCTGTCGGTCGTCCGCCGATTCCATCGTCAGCAAAAGAGTGCCATCGGCGGCGATACTCCACGCCACAGCACAACTAATGCTCTCCGGTATCTGCTGCACCAACGCACCACCGTCGGGACCGGTGTCCACTTGCTGTGGGCTGTAGGAATCGAGCTCTGCCAGATGGGGGTTAGTCTCCGCCAGACCCAGCAGGTTTATGTCCAACGTCTCCGGCATCGGCTCGATGCGCAGACACAGCACGTTACGCTGTTTGTGCACAAAGGCGGTGACCGCGTATTCCGTGCCATCGGCCGCCTCAATGTTCAGTTGAGCCACGCCACGGACGAACGAAAGCTCGCCGCTGTGGCTGCATATCTCGTCGCCCAAAGATATCTCAAGGCGGCCAAAGCTTATCTTCGTCGGGTTAATCGTGTTGACTTCCCGGATGCTATCCTCAAATAGCCACTGGAAGCGTTCCCACTCGCCCTCCGCGGCACACTTGCGCATGTTGGCGTAATTCAAGTCCGGTTCGTCCGGCCAGACCATGCGCGTGTCCCACAGATCAGTTTTGTCCAGCGTGAGCTTCAACGGCCCGCCATCTCCCCAGACCATTACGCCCATGTCGCCATTGCCCAGCGGCAAGCCGCTTATCCACAGGTCCTTATCTGCCGGCTTGGTCATCCTGGCGGATTCTGCACGTTGCCTTGTCTGTTGGCGGAGAAATTCACGCAATGACATGATTGGCCTTCCTTCCGTTGTCAGAGCTATCGAATTGCGATGCGACCGTCGGTCATTATTACATGATTGGCGTCATTTTGTCGGCATTGCATACGGCATGCATTGACTGCATTCGCGGGCTGGAAGCTGAAAATGCGATAACTCGCATTCTCACCTGCCCTTCGACAAGCTCAGGGCAGGCCGCGCTACGCGACGTAAGGGGTGATCCGGATCAGACAAACTATAGAGCGTTACATGGCAGGTTCTCTGCCACGGCAAAACTGACCTTTTGCGTAACCATCTATCGTCGGGCCGCATCACGCAGACTGAAAGGCAGGGCCATCATCAGCCCTGCCTTGGTTTCGTCTGAGTAGGTTCCGGCCACGGCTACTGCGCGAGGAATTCGGCAATCTGGTCGCCGGTTTCATAGCTGCCGGTGGTCTGGTAGCGCTCAACACAAGAGTTATACAGCGCTTCCAGATAAATATGGGTCTCGACATTTGTGCCACAAACGTTCTTATCACCATTCTGGACTTTCTCAGCGTTCTCGGCGAAGTGCCGTGCCCTGGCAACGCTGCCGGCCACCAGGAATGCGGTGTTGACATTGGTCTTGCCGACCAGGCCACGGGCGACTTCAGCAGCGCCGGTGCCACCGTGCTGCGCATAGGCGGCATACACGCCCGTCTTCTCGATGACGGTGCGTTGGACCGCTTCGAGCTTCTCCTCGTCAGCCGGGTGCTTCTCATCGGCCATTGCCGCATGCTTCATCCCGATGTCGTACGCCATGCCCTCGGCACCGGTGTACTCGACGAAGGCCGCCGCTAGTGCCGCAAACTCCTCAAGCGCGGCACCTCTCATCGGCTCATAGCCGATGCCGTCGCCGGAACTGCCGGTGGCCCCAAGCTCCGCCTCCATCATCATGTGGCTGTTGCCAAGGCCCTCGCGCACACCCAGGCCAAAATCGCGCGTGATTGCGAAGTCGAGCACAAAGGGAATGCCCTCAGTGTCAATCATGCCCCATGCCGGGTCCATGATCCTCACCGTATCCATGAAGTCGGCCCGGAAGCCCTGGTACTCCGTGCTGATCATGTAGCCCAGGTAGTCAGCCATCGCGGCATCGTCGGCTTCAGCGGCGACCTCATCGAGGCCTTTGGACTTGATAAAGTCCCTCGCCTCCTCCAAGTAGCCTGCGTAGTCTACCGGCGTAGAGGACGTATTGTACTTCTTGCCTGGCTCGAACTTCGGAACTTTGAAGTGATCCAGCGATATGGCCACGTAATCGGCACCCCAGGCTTCTGCTTCCATAGCGATCCAGTCAGCGTTCACCTTTGCGCCGTTGACGACCGCGTTGGCATTGTAGGAGATGCCTTCGGGGGCCCAGATAGTGTTGGGGTCCCCGCCGATTTTGATGTTGGAGTTGTACGAGAACTGTACTATCACCGGTGATTGCTTGCCCATTGAGGCAGCCATCACGAACGCGCGAGTTGACCACCAGTTGTTCGAGTTGGCGGCCAGAATGGTCACCTGCTCGTCCTCCGGCTTCAGTTGCAGGCTTTCGTCGAAGGGACAAAAGCCGTCAAATATCTTTCTCAGTTGTCTTCCGTCTAGAAGCTTACCTATTTTAGGTCACCTCCGAAATTATATCAGCCCAAGCACATTGCATAATGTGTCAGGACAATGCTGCGGTATTCTAACAAAACTGGCCACTCAATACAAGGCGCGGTTTGACGGGCTGCCAGGCGTCATTCGGATAGCTGCTCGGCGAACCAGTCCAGCGTCTTGCTCAACCCGTCTTGCAGACTCACCTGCGGCTGCCAGTTGAGTATCTCCCGCGCTCGTGAGATATCCGGTCGGCGGCGCTTGGGGTCATCCGCGTGTAGTGCGGGCACTACCTTCAACTCCGAAGTGCTGCCGGCCAGCTCGATGATGATTTCAGCAAGCTCCCGCATTGATATCTCAGAGGGATTGCCCATGTTGCACGGCTGCGTGTAGTCCGACAACAGCAATCGGTAGATGCCGTCTATCAGGTCGCTACAATAACAGAAGCTGCGAGTCTGCTCGCCACCGCCGTAGAGAGTTAGTGGCTCGCCGGAAAGGGCCTGAACGCAGAAATTCGACACCACCCGCCCATCGTCGGGGCGCATCCGGGGACCGTAGGTATTGAAAATGCGGACAATGCGAACCTCTGCGTTGTGATGGCGATGGTAGGTGTGGCACAGCGTCTCTGCATAACGCTTGCCCTCGTCATACACCGCGCGGGGGCCGGCAATATTGACGTTGCCACAATAATCTTCGCGCTGGGGATGCACCTCAGGGTCGCCGTACACCTCGGAGGTAGAGGCCTGCAGGAAGGTGGCCTGGTGCGCCCGGCTCAACTCCAGTAGCATGGTCGTCCCCAGAGAGCAGGTACGCATTATCTCCAGCGGCAACCTGTCGAAGTCCACCGGGCTTGCGGGGCATGCCAGGTTGAGAACATAATCAATATCGCCTGCGATGTGCAACGGTTCGCAGATGTCGTGGACGACTATCTCAGCCCCCGCCTCCGCCAGGTCACGCGTGTTCTGACGCGTGCCGGTCTCATAGTTGTCAACTACATAGACTTCGAAGCCCTCGTCAAGCAGGCGTTTGCTGACGTGGTATCCGAGGAAACCGGCCCCGCCTGCCACCACAGCTTTTGGCCTGATCATCGTATTCACCCGCTAGTCGGAACTCTGGATGGAAACGTCGCCGCCATATTCTACCAGCCTCAGCCAGACCTACATACCCGCAAGGCCAGCGCCGGGTCATTGCTTACTATATTGCCCACGCGCATCCGGTTCAGCTCCGCGAGCCGTTCTTCCTCGTCCACCGTCCACACCCACAGGCCCACTCCGCATTGCCGGCACCTCACGACCAACTCCGGCGTCAGATCTGCCTGGGTTATGCTCAAGGCCTGCAAGTTGCCTGCCAGGGCGAGCTTCACCAGCTCGTTGGGTGGCTTCGGGTTGCCACGCCCGGAGTATATCAGCGCAACCGGCAACTGCGGTCTCAGCTTGCGCACCTCCATGCACACGTCATAGCTGAAACTGCACGGCGAGGCCCATTCACGAGCATCGCACTGGTCAATCACCTCCAGCACTCGCTCGGTGCACTGGTAGTCCTTTATCTCTACGTACAACATCCCGCGGCCGATATGCGTCTCCAGCACTTCCGCCAGCAGTGGCACCCTTTGGCCGACGAACTCCGAACCCTTCCACTCCCCCGCATCGAGCGCCCGGACCTGCTCCAGCGTCATCTCCCCGATGGCACCGGTTCCGTCCGTCGTTCGGTCCACAGTCGCGTCATGGATCACGACTATCTCCCCATCGGCCGTGGCGTGGACATCACACTCGCACCCGTCAGCGCCGAGCGCGAGGGCTTGCTCGAACGCTACCAGCGTGTTTTCCGGTGCAAACGCGGAGTTTCCCCGGTGAGCCATCACAAGCGTGCGATGCGCCCGGTCCCGGAGTGCTTGCCCTGCTCCATTCGTGGTCATGCGGCCGCTCCCTTCACCATCGCTCTTTCACGGATGCATTTGCGTGTGTGCATCAGAACCTCAACAGCGACCCGCTGCCGGTCCCCACGATCAGGCCTTTACCACCGAGCGGGACCGCGAACACCCACGCCGGGCCGCCTGTATCCAATACTCCCAGGTGTTCGCCGTCCAATGCGACCACATGCACTACATCATCATCCCCGCCGCAACACAACACTGTCGCCTGGTCCAGAACCGTTGCCACGATA
>JALGTY010000582.1 GCA_029821145.1 Candidatus Zipacnadia bacterium | reverse complement strand
GACCTGAACCCGGAGGGCCTGGTGGAGCCTGAGGGCGTGACTGTGGCTCCGAAGGCAACTCTGAATGATGAGAACTTCGCCACGGAGGTGCTGGAAGCAGACGGGCCGGTGCTGGTAGCGTTCATGTCGGAGACATCGGACAGGTGCAAGGCGCTGAGGCCAGTGTTCAGGGTCGTGGGGCGTGACTACAAGGGGCGCGTCAAGTTCGCACAGGTGAATCTGGCGGACTGTGTAGCGACGTCAGCCACGTATATGGTGCACGTCCTGCCGACTGTGTTCCTGTTCCGGGACGGTAAGATTGTGGCGCGGTACGAATGGGTGGGTGGCGCACAATCGCTGAGAACGTGGCTCGACCAGTATGTGAAGTGAGGGCCGCCGCACGATTCAGGTAGTCAGGCGGAAGCGGAATTGGGGGGCGGTGAGGCCCTCGCTCGAGCCCTCCACGCGGACGACCTCGTGCGAGATGGCCCCCTCGTTCTCCAGATCGGTCAGAACCTGGTAGAGCGGGTCGCAACTGACGATCCGATCCTCGCGCTGCGAGAGAGCCGAGACTGCGCCGCAGAGTTCCGGTGCCGTCCTGGACTCCCCGTCAGCCAACTGCTGCAGAATTGCCTCGCGGGCCTGTCCCCGGTCTATGTCGTCAGCAAGAGCCTCGTCCGGGGGGAAGAGCGGCGTGGTCACAGCGATGACCGACCAGGGCGGGACCCATATCTGCCATGGGAAGTCGCGCGGGAAGGCCATCGGGCTGCCGGCGAGATACGTGCCGGTATTGTCGCGGCCCACGCATATCGGCTGATTACAGCGCGCGCCATAGACCGTGTCCGGATGGGAAAGGGTGATGTAGAGGCCCATGACCTCTCCGGGCCAGTCGGTGAAGGGCTTGCGGATGGCATGCTCGGGATCGCCGCTCTCAGCCAGATGCAAGGCTATCCAGTGAGCCATGACCTCGCTGGTGTGTGTCCAGGTGCCGTCGGGCTGCGACGGGTAGACGCCGATGGGAGTCTCGGAACTGGAGCGGAAGGTGTGGCCGGCCTCGACGAGTTGCCGGGTCATGAGCTCGGTGTCGGTCTTGCCGTCCCAGTAGCCCATAGAGCCCTGGGCGAGGTAGGCAAGGGATTCGTCGGAGTCAACAAACGGCTGGCCCCACTCGACATCGCCGCCGCTGGGGGTGCGGCTGTGCACGATACCCATCGTGCCCGGGAGTTTTTCGGCGTCAGTTGTCTCCCGCAGGCGAGCCGTATCGCCAACCACTTTCTCCAGGTGCAGCTTACCCTGATGAATAGTGGCAATCCCAGTATAGTGGCCGCCCCAGAGGCCTTCTTCAGCCTCGATCATGTCGAGAAGTATCGGTGCGGCGCGCTGCGAGCCGACATATGCTGCAGTCATGCACATGATGCATCACCTTTCCTGACGGCCGCATAACCGCCACCGCTGCAAGGGCCACTTCAAGTCACCCAGGCATGGAACGTCGCCCACAGCATGAATGCCCCGATCGCCCCCAGCAGTACGCCCTCCGCAAGCCGCACGTATTTCAATGGCACCGGCGCCTTGGGCCTTTGTAACTTGCCTGCCGTAATCCGGTAGCCGATGATGACGGCCAGAAGCGGAATAATGAAGGCGACATTGTACGCCAGCAAAATCGGCAGGGCAGTCAGTCGTTGGCCGGGCAAACTGGACACATACGTGATGGTGGGAAGATACACCTGGCCGGTGCAGCCAAACTCGATAAGTGTCACAACAATTGCCACCGGCGCGGCCAGCAGCACTGCGTGTTCGGCCCTCACTACCCGCCGGACGATCTCGTGCACCCGCAGCAACCAGCCCCTGGGCAGCTTCAGGATCGTTTCGGAGGTGCCGGTGCGCACCAGCTCGATGAACTCGGCGAAGGCAAGCAGCGCCACTGTCAGAGTGGGGAAAGCGATAAGCGGATAGATGATACGGCGGCCCCAGTAGGCGCTGACGGCCATGTTCGACAACCGCCACAGGCCCAGGCCGATTAACAGGTAGGCCACAAAGCAGCCCAGCGTAAAAAGCAGCCCTACTTTCAGGACGCTACGTTGCATGCCGCTGAGCGTCAGATACGACAGCAGGAAGATGATGGTGGCTATCGCACAGGGGTTGATACCGTCAATCAACCCCGCCAGCGCGATCACGTACCACTGGTACTTCTCGAAGCGATGCATCACCGCCAGTCGGCCCTGCTTCAGCCACTCCCACGAAGAGCCCATCCGCTGGTGTGGCCGCGGCCCCTCAAGCGCACCCTCCAACGAGGCGTTCTTTACCTCT
>JALGTY010000119.1 GCA_029821145.1 Candidatus Zipacnadia bacterium | reverse complement strand
CATCACGCGGGTGGCATCGGCGGCGCGGATGATGAGTGAATCGAGATGCCGCAACTCCCCAATGAGTAGCCCTGTGGCGCGGTCGGGCTCATCCAGTCCAAAAGACGAGGTGCCGACCAATTCCCCCAATAACCCGGTTTGGTGCATCGCCGTCTGCACCCCGGCGCGCATTTCGTACAGCCGTACAGCCGTCCCGCGCCTGGCTGCCTGATAGGCCGCTTCCGCCCCGGCTAAACCGCCTCCGATAATGGTAACATGGTCCTCGTGCATTGGGAGGTCACTTTCCGGCGAAGACAACATGGCACGGCAACAATCAGAGGCTACTGCAGCGCCGCCCACACAGGATGAGTGCGTTGCCACGCCGAGAGGTCAACCCAGGAGGTATCGAGTGGTGCAAGTTGCAGTGGGGGTGGCGCAGCCTGTCGGGCAACGGTCTGCGGCGCGTCCCACCACAGTATGCCCGTCATGACAAAGACCTGGTGCCAGGCCCCGGCAATAAGCAGCACCGCAACCGCCACCAACAGCCATGTGCGATGAGGCATAGTATTCCTCTAGCCATCGCGCACCCGGCGCGGCCGTGATTGCCTCTGCATTCGCACAGCGCCGCAACGGGGACAGCGAAACTTCCGCTTATTGTGATATGTGCCGCGCAACTCCTTCATCTGGATGCGGCATTGCTTGCATCTCAATGTTCCGACAACCTTCGACTGCGGAGCCGAGTTGGGAGTCCGCCTACTAACAAGGGGAGAAAGAGGACCAGCAGCAAGACTGCAGGCAATCCAAAGCCGCTCAGGGCATGCCGCTTTCATAGAGCTTCAGGAACAGATCAGACACCCTCTTCACATAGCGCTGGGTCTCCGAAATCCTGGGGACGCCCCCGGCTCTCTTCACAGCATTAGGGCCGGCATTGTAACAGGCCAGCGCGAGAATCGTCTGCTCGTAATTGGAGCGGCTCTCGTAAGCGTAAAGCTGCTCGGCAAGGTACTTGATGCCACCCATAATGTTCTGCTGTATGTCCCACGGGTCGCTAACGCCGACATATCTGGCCGTCCCAGGCATCAACTGTGTAAGACCCATCGCTCCGGCGTGAGAACGACATGCGGGGTTGAAGTCGGACTCGTACTTGATCATCGCAAACGCCAGGCGATGGTCAATGGTGAATTTGTGCGAGTAGTACAAGACGCTTTCAACAATCAACCTGACCTGCAAGTCCTTGAGGCGTGGGTTCTGCTTCTTCACCCACTCCATCCAGGTAGTGAGCGCCGCTGAAGTTGCCCACTGCTCCATGTCGGGGAATAGAGTGCCCGGTCGAGCCACGACCTCGGTTTCCGGCGGGGTGGTCTGCTGCCCGGTGGGAGGAGTGTCCGATGGCTGTCCGGCCAACGGGTTCTGCTTGATTGTGTTCCCGGTAGCGGCAGATGGCGTGGTGGGCTCGTCAGCAGCCGCAGCCAGAGCATTGCGTTCGGCGGCCGGCAGATCAGCGGTGAGCACGATTTCACGCATCTCATAGTGGTCCAGCGGCTGCCCGTCGGCGGGAAATGCGACCAGCACGTGCACGACATTGCCGATCTTGACAAGCGGGTGATCTGCGGGGGTGTCAATGAACACGGCGTATTCGGTCCCCCCGAGACGCAATACAAAACTGAGAGAACTGTCGGACGATGAGGCTTGTGTGGTGCGGCCAACGATTTTGCCGGCGATCTCGACGATATGACCGCGCACCTCAGGGCCACGAGCAAGCAAGGCATCCACCGTTATGGTCGTGAGGGCCTCCAACTGCTGGCGAGCATCTAGATAGCGCGCGGCTGCGACCTCCGGCTTCTCCGAGTAGGTGACGTCGGGCTCGCCGATGGCCAGGGCCGGGAGGAACGTAACGGCTATCGTGGCCAGCAGGCCGCATGTATGTAAGCTAGCGATCTTCATTGGTCTCCCCCAGAGCGTTCTGCCTGCATTGTATGACTTATTATACCACGGCGCACGTCCAAATCGCCAGTTTTCGCCCGCAAATGCCGACTAATGCGTTCCGTGGAACTGCGCGGTGCCGAAAAACAGGTGAAACCAATCGGAGATGCGTTGGTACGCCCACGGGGAGTCGAACCCCGGCCTACGGGCTGAGAACCCGTTATCCTTACCACTAGACGATGGGCGCACCCCTGCGACGCAATGAAGTATATACAAGAAATGCGCTTTTCGTCAAGAATACAGGGCTGCTGGGTGCGAGTTCGAATTGTCGGCACGTTGCGTCCGCGCGCTTCGCGCGGACGCGACAGGCAAGGATGCCTGTCGTCCAGGATGGGTGTTTTGTTGCGCGAGCCACGGGTTCCAGCGCGAGAACCAGGGCAGCAGCAGTTCTTCCTACTGCCGACAATCTAAACTCGCACCCGGGCTGCTGCGCGCAGCTACAACAGCCCAAAGAGCCGCGCGGCATTGTCGTAATAGATCATCTGTTTCTGCTCTTCTGTCAGGCCGGCATCCTCAAACATGCCAATTATGAAAGCCGGATCTATCAGGTCCATGTCGCTGCCGTAAAGTATCTGGGTGGCCCCACAAATGTCTATGGCGCGTTCGACCTTGCCCTTGCCAGCGTGACTGCAGCAGAACTCCAGATACATGTTGGGGTGCGTCCGGGCCAGCTCCGCCGCCTGGTCGGAATCCATAGCTGCCGCGTGGCCCATGATAAAGTTGAGGTCCGGGTGCTTCTCGGCATAGCGAGCCAGCGTGCGCGCAACTCCAATATCATAGGTATGAATGAGCATCGCCGAGGTATGACTGGCCACCTCCGCGACCATGTCCTCGAAGATCGGCGCATCCGCCGGCACCCCGCTGTAGCCGGCCGTATATATTTTCACGCCCACAAACCCGTCCTCAGGCAAATAGCGCTCCATCTCGGCAACTGACTCCGAGATGAAATTCGGATTGACATAAACATAGCCCAGAATCTGCTCGTGCTTGGAGACGATCTCCGCCATTTCTGCATTGCCCTCCTCCATGTCATAGAGTATGGCCAGGCCTGAAGAGCAGGCAGCGTGCGCTACATCGTGCTTGTCACACAGCCGCAGCAGATTGTCCACAGTGCCGCAGTGCGGAATCGGGAAGTTCCACACTCCGTAATGGGCGTGCGCGTCAATCTTCTTCATCTACAGGCCCTCCAGATGCAGATACTTCAGGGCGTTGCCGCCAAGAATCGCGGCACGATTTTCGTCGCTGAGTTCGGCGTGCTGCACCATCGCATACGCCGAGCCAAAATAGCGGTCCGGGGAGTTGGAGCCGAACATCAGCTTGTGCGGACCTGCCACCCAAACCAGGCCCTCAATAGTGCCGGGCGTGTCGAACATGTGCGTCTCGGCGAACACGTTGTCGTATTCAGCGGCGACCGCATAGGTCTCGGCATTGACGCCGTAACCAGCGCCGATAATTACGATATTGAAGCCAAACGGGGCGATAGTGTCGCCGATGAGCGTCTGCTGCCCCGACGCGCCTGCGGGCAGCAGCATCACCGCCTGGTGCTCTGCAATCGCTTCGCAGATGTTGAGAAACGGCTTGCTCTTGATAGCCCAGCCCTGCTCGTCCGGGAAGAAACGGAATACGCGGAAGCCACGGTCCGTGCAGCGCTCGACCTCCTCCAGGCATCCGAAATGGCGGCAAGGATCAATCGTGGCCACGGGAATCAGCCGGTCGTGTCGCGCGCAAACTTCCCAGGTTTCGTCATTGCCGGTCACGAAGTCGTAAAGCACCCCGCGGAGGCTGTAGGTCAGCGCCCGGTCAACCGCCTTCTCCTCAAGCAAGTTGAGCAGCGTCTCGGGCGACCAGTCCACCCGCTGCTTCGGGGTCTTTCCAAAGCAGGTGTTAATATCAACTAACATGAAGCTGATCCCCTCTTTGCTGTTCACTGGGCGGGGACAGTCCCTGAAGGGACAGTCCCCTATACACGAAGCCCGACCTACGCGGTTTATTGTTGCAGCATCGTTGCGATGGCGTCGCCGACCTGCTCAGTCGTGGCCGTCCCGCCCGCATCCGGAGTAAGCACCTCGCCCGCCTCCACTACCAGCGCCACCGCCCTGCGTATCAGCCCGGCAGCTTCCAGCTCGTCGAGACACTCCAGCATGAACGCCGCAGTGAGAATGGCCGCTATCGGATTGGCAATGCCCTTGCCCGCGATGTCCGGCGCGCTACCGTGCGGGGGCTCGAACATCGAAGGGCCAGTCTCGGAGAGATTGCCGCCCGGAGCAAAACCAAGTCCACCCACCAACACAGCCGATAAGTCAGTGAGAATATCGCCGAATAGATTCGAGGCGACTACCACATCAAAGCGCTCCGGATTGGTGATGAACCGCATCGCCAGGGCGTCCACGTGAGCCCACTCGTGCTCGCAGTCGGGATACTCGCCAGCCACTTGTTCGAAGATCTGGTCCCACATGCCCATCGCGTGCGTCAGGGCGTTACTCTTGGTGGTGGAGGTGACGCGCTTTCTACCGTCGCGTCTGCGGGCCAGTTCGAATGCGTACCTGATGACGCGCCGGCAGCCGAATTCGGAAAAAACTCCGGTCTGCAGGGCAATTTCCTTTGACCGGACAAAGGCGGGGCGCATTGGGATTATGTCGGCCACCTCTGCTGCGGCCGGGGCATAGCGGCCCCCGATGTTGCAATAGAAGCCCTCAGTGGCCTCGCGAATGACGACGAAATCTATGTCTTCGGACTTGCGGTGCTGCAGATACCACGGGCAGCCGCCTACAGGCTGCACGGGTCGAACGTTGGCGAACTGGTCGAAGCCAGAGCGGATACCCAGTACCACCTGACCGACACCAACACTCTCCGGCACCTGGTCTGGCAGCCCCACGGCACCGAGATAGATCGCGTCGAACCGGCCGAGTATATCGAGGGCATCGGGCGGGAGGGCCACTTTGTGCTCCAGCCAATAGCCTGCACCCCACGGAAACTGCTCGAGGTCAAAGCTAACGCCGGCTTTCTGGCCGGCGGCTTGTAGGACCTTGAGACCTTCAGCAATAACTTCTACCCCAATGCCGTCACCGGGGATGACTGCGATCTTGTGTGGCTTCATTCAGCGCACCTATTCCGGCACCTGATAGTTCGGCGCTTCTTCGGTGATGGTGATGTCGTGGGGATGACTTTCCTGCAGGCCGGCCGGGGTCACGCGATAGAACTTGGCCTTTTCGTGCAGTTCGGCAATCGTTTTGACACCGCAATAGCCCATACCGGCGCGCAATCCGCCGAGCAATTGCGTCGTTACGATGGACACCGGCCCTTTGTACGGGACACGGCCCTCGATGCCCTGTGGGACGAGTTCGCTTTCCGCCACTCCCAGCAGCCCGTAACGGTCGCGGCTGCTCACACGTTCTTGCATCGCACCGAGCGACCCCATTCCACGGTATTCCTTGTAGGCGCGCCCACGGTACAGAACGGTTTCCCCCGGGCTTTCTTCGGTGCCCGCAAACAGGCCGCCGATCATGCAGGAGTCTGCGCCGGCGGCAATGGCCTTCGCCAAATCGCCGGAATATTTGATTCCACCATCGGCGATGATTGGGATGTTGAGCTCGCGTCCGGCTGAGACGGCATCCAGAAGCGCAGTAATCTGCGGGACGCCGGCACCGGCTATCACCCGTGTGGTGCATGTGGAGCCGGGCCCGACGCCGACCTTCACGGCATCAGCGCCCGCACTCACCAGGTCGCGGACTCCCTCTGCGGTGGCGACATTGCCGCCGATTATCTGCAGGTCATCGCCGAATTCCTCGCGCAGGCTGGTGACCGTATTCAGCACATCTATGTGGTGGCCGTGCGCGCTGTCCACCACCACTGCGTCCACGCCGCGCTCCATCAACGCGGCCACGCGCTCGGAGGTGTCCTCTGTAACGCCCACCGCAGCGGCAACGCGCAAGCGTCCGAGTTCGTCTTTGCAGGCGTTCGGGTAGCGGGCGATCTTTTCGATGTCCTTGATCGTAATCAGCCCGAGAAGCGTCATGTCGTCATCAACCACCGGCAGCTTCTCGATGCGGTGTTCATGCAGAATCGCCTTGGCCTCTTCGAGAGTGGTACCCTCGCCGACCGTGATGAGATTCTCTGAGGTCATCGCCTCGGAGACAGGCTTTTCGAGCTCAGTCTCGAATCGCAGGTCGCGGTTGGTAAGGATGCCGATAAGCTTGCCATCCCGGGTAATCGGCAGTCCGGAGATGCGATACTTGCTCATCAGGGCTAACGCTTCGCCGACTTTGTGGTCCGGCCCGAGTGTGACGGGGTCAATGATCATGCCACTTTCGGAACGCTTCACCTTGTCAACCTCAATGGCCTGCTCTTCGACGCTGAGGTTCTTGTGTATTACGCCGATGCCGCCCTCGCGGGCGACCGCTATGGCCAGGCGTGCTTCGGTGACCTTGTCCATGGCCGCCGACAAGATGGGCGCGTGCAACTCAATTTCGTTGGTCAGTCGCGCTGATACGTCAACCTCGGTAGGCAAGACGCTACTGGCCGCGGGAGCCAGTATCACATCATCAAAGGACAATGCCAACTTGAACTCGTGTTCCACAGGTACCGCCTCCTCAGGCTTGCGCATCGGCCTTCGCGCTAGTCAAGCTCGAAGGTCTGCTGCTCGCCGATAATCTCCAGGCCGCTCCAGATCGCGTCCATGTAATCAGCGGGGTTGTTCAGCCAATCCATCAGCTCCGGGTGCTCCTGCCCCGCTGTGAACAAGGGCACGTCTTTCGTCAGTCCGAGCTCGGGCACTTCTTTGACACGGGCAGTCCGCAAGACCGGAACCTTTGTGTATCGCGGGTTATTGACCCAGCGCGGGCCGGCATCCGCCTCGATGCGATAGTAGGGAAATCCGCGAGCCTGTTCAACCGCGCCATACTGTGAGCTGAACCGATCAGAGACCCAGTTGGCCATGACCAGCGGCTCCGGCAGCGGGTTGATCGTCACATGCCCGTAATCCGGCGGCATGATGATCTTGTCGCCCGGGTTGCCCTCCACGATGATGCAGTCCTCGACCACCACCTCGTCAACGGCTGCCTCAATGCAATTGACCTTCTGCAATAGATAGATCGCCTTGCCGGAGAGCACGCCATAGACTTCGGGGTATGCCGGCCCGCCTGCCGGCGGAGCCGGGTGGTAGTGACCTGAGGTCTTGAGGTATTCGCGGCCGAACATCGCCGGGATGAAATAACTGATGTCGAAGCGCAAATCGTGGGTCTCTTTACGATACGGAGCGTTCTTAAGGCCCAGATCGCGCATCATCCAGTAAACAATCGCCGGGATATCGGCGTCTCGGTCCAGAAGTACTTTGCGCATCTCTTCAGCGGTGCGCACTCCGTACATCGGGGCCCGCACCTCGGAGCCGAAGATGGCGTGGTGTGCAGTATCATCGAACAGACATGTGAAGCCTGTGACCTCGCTGAGGTTTTGTATCATATTATTCCCTTGTATTGCAGAGCGTGTGCTGCCCGCCTCGGGCTGAAACTGTTGTTATGTAGGTTTTGGTCAATTCGAGCTATAGGGTGATGCTGTGGCGTCGTTAGTCGTAATGGAAGGGCCTGTCGCAGTCGGCTTCGTCGTTCAAAGCCGACAAGGCTGGCCCAAGCGTTGTCGTTGGGCGTTTGGGCGTGGAGACCTCGCCAGGATAGCGTCCTGCGTGGGCCGGCCTCCCAACGCACACAACAACCGTGCGCTGCTCGACGCGGCCCTTCCAACAGCAGCACAACGTGTAATGGGAGACGCTTGCAAAGCTCAAAACTCCTTTTACGATTAGAAATCTGCCTAACTACAGCGGAAGCCCGAGCTACGCGATAGTGAAGGCTCCGGGTTCATAGTGTGGTCAGGGCGAGTGCGGCCGCGCCGATGACGCCGGCATCATAGCCAAGCCGGGCGATATACAAATCGGTTTCCTCATTCTGGGGCGATGTAGCATAGCGGCGGAAACTCTCGCGCAACGGCTCCATCAGCGTCTCGCCGGTGCTTGAAACGCCGCCGCCGATGATGACCGCGTCAGGGTCCCACAGGTTACACGCGTTGGCGGCGGCCAGGGCCAGCCAATCGGCAGCTTCGGCAACGATGCGCCTGCACAGTTCGTCGCCCTCGACAGCCATGTCACCGACCAACTCCCCGGTAATCTCCTCTCGCGGCACGTTCTTGAGGCTGGTCTCAATGTCCGGGTTTTCTTCCAGCGCGCGCACAGCCGCCTGGCCCATCGCGGTGCCGGAGGCCAGGGCCTCCAGACATCCACGGTGCCCGCAAGCACACTCGGGGCCGTCTTTCTGCACAATGCAATGACCGATCTCGCCGGCATTGCTGTGAGCGCCATGGTATATCTGCTGGTTCCGCACCAGCGCCCCGCCGATGCCCGTGCCGACATTGATGTAAAGGATGCGCTCCTTGCCCTTGCCAGCGCCAAACAACGCCTCGCCCAGCGCAGCAGTGTTTGCGTCGTTGTCAATGCGGGTAGGCAAGCCAAGCTGTTCGCCAACCGTCTGGGCCAGCGGCAAGTTGATGTCCCAGCCCTCGGTGTGATGCGAGCGGCGGACACGCTGACTTGGATAATCAACCGGGCCGCCAAAACCCATGCCCACGCCAACAATGGTGGCACCGCCTGCATCGGCGTGCTCCTGCAAGCCTTGCCCCATCTCAATGAGCAACTCTTGTGCCAGTTTACCGTCCGGCGGTGTGGACTGGCGTCGCAAGAGCGACATTTGTCCCTTCGTATCAACCAGGGCCGCCGAGATCTTGCTGCCACCAACGTCAAGCCCCATGTAGAATTTGCCCTTCATCACTCATCCCACCTTACGGGGAGCACTCATGAATCTCGCTCCCCAGATAATCATTAGTACCGCTATGCCGACCGGCACCCACACCGGGAAGTACCATGGCACCGGAATTAGAAACAGGCAATCCATCGTGGCCAATGATGCCGGCCAGCCCAGCATGATTTTCAGAGATACGTAGTATATCACATCCCAAATGCCAAATGTGTATAAAAAAACGCCGAGGCGCTGGCGACCATATCGGCCTGCTACCAAAGCCAGCGCAGCAAGCATGACAATAGTAGCCGCCTCGCGGGTCTGCTCGACGGGAATCAGCCAGCCCGGTAGTTGTGCCATGACCTCAGGATTAAGCTGCTCCGGGGTCGGTATGATGCCGATTATCTCGCGAATATAGACGACCACCACAGCCTCAAGATGCCCGAAAGCTATCCCGAACGCGGCCAGACCAAGGTAAAAGCCCCAGTCTATGA
>JALGTY010000118.1 GCA_029821145.1 Candidatus Zipacnadia bacterium | reverse complement strand
CTGGAGGCAGAGCTGATCCATCCGATCGCGATGGAGCAGGAGTTGCGGTTTGCGATTCGTGAGGGCGGCCACACCGTCGGCGCCGGCGTAGTAACCAAAGTAATAGAGTAGGCAATACAGTCAAGTCATCATCGCGCAGGTCAGGCTTGCCCGCAGGCCCTGCCGTGTACGCCCTGAGCTTGTCGAAGGGAGCTCGTCGAAGGGCAGCCTGACACATCCCTACGTAGGAAAAATGGTATGCCACAGACAAAGTTCATACTTGCGTGTTCAGAGTGTGACGCGCATAATTATGTTACATCCAAGAACCGCCAGAACGTGGAGAAGAAGCTGCAGCTAAGCAAGTTCTGTCGGACGTGCGGGCGTCACACCAAGCACGTCGAGACACGGCTTCGCAAGTAGGAGTTCATACAGCAGGGGCATAGCTCAATTGGCAGAGCAGCGGTCTCCAAAACCGCAGGTTGTCGGTTCAAATCCGGCTGCCCCTGCCAGAAGATCTTGCGAACTGCTGGCGCCAACGCGGTGCCCTGACGATGTACAGCCCGCAGGCGCGAATTTGTTCAATATGGACTGGGAAATCTCATGGCAATAGCACAGCAAGATAAAGCCGGCTTCATGAGCCGAATCAAGCGCCCCTTCACCAACCTTGTCGTATTTCTGCGGGACGTATGGCTTGAGCTGCAAAGGGTCAAATGGCCAACCCACGAGGAGACATACGCATTCACAATAATCGTGATCATCGCAATTGTCATTGTCTCGATATGGGTCGGCATTTGGGACCTGACTTTTACGCGGCTGCTTTCGCTGCTGAATATGTAATGCCGTGGGGCTCTGCGCCCGTTCGCAACACGTGTGAGGAATGACCGATGGACAAGCAGTGGTATGTGGTACATACCCTGACGGGAAAAGAAAACAAGGTCAAGACTAACATCGAGAAGGTGGCGCTGGCGCGCGATCTCGCTCACCTGCTCGGCCGGATTCTGGTCCCCACAGAGACGGAGATACGCTCCGCGGCCGGCAAGCGCCGTGAGGTCCAGCGCAAGTTATATCCCGGCTATGTGCTGGTGCAGGCCAATCTCACCGACGAGATGCGCAATATCATTCAGCAGACATCTGGCGTGACGCACTTTGTAGGCTCAGGGCCCCAGCCGGTGCCATTGAGGGAAGTAGAGGTCCGCGAGATTCTCCAGACGATTGGAGAGGAGGCCCACAGGACGAAAGCCATTTGGTCGGTGGACCAGAGCGTGCGGGTCACCGAAGGCCCATTTTCGGAATTCACCGGCAAGGTTGTGGACGTGAATGCAGAGAGAGAAACGGTCAAAGTTTCAATCTCCATCTTTGGGCGCGAGACTCCCGTAGAATTGGATTTCACCCAGATAGAGAAGCTCTAGCTCGAATTACTCACAGAGTCGTGGCTCGGCCTCCCCTGAGCCCTCCAGGTCCGCCCGACATCAAAGAGGTATATCGGTATGGCAAAAAAAGTTCTGACCATGATCAAGCTCCAGGTCCCGGCAGGAAAGGCCAACCCGGCACCGCCAGTGGGACCGGCATTGGGGCAGCATGGCGTAAACATAATGGAGTTTTGCAAGACCTTCAATGAGAGGACGGCTCAACAGATGGGTGACATCATCCCTGTTGAGATCACCGTCTATCAGGACCGCAGCTTTACATTCATTTGTAAGACGCCGCCGGCCGCCAGCCTCTTGCTGAAGGTCGCCAAGGTGGAGAAGGGCTCCGGGGAACCCAACCGTGACAAGGTCGGGCACGTGACGGTTAGCCAGGTCCGCGAGATCGCACAGCAGAAGATGACAGACCTCAACGCCCGGGACTTGGATGCTGCGGTCAAGATCATCGAGGGCACTGCCAGGAGCATGGGTATCACCGTGGTGCGGGACGAGGACGCTGCCGCAGCGAGGGCCGAGGCCGTTGCCGCCGCCGCAGAGCAGGAAGTTGTCGACTAGCAAACAACCCGGCAACAGGGCTGCCGCCCATTCGCGTCGGGTACCCACTCCAAAGGAGTGGGTGCGGCTTCCCACAGGCCCTGCCGTGTGCGCCCTGCCGCACGCGCCCTGAGCCTGCCGAAGGGAGCTTGTCGAAGGGAGCAACGTCGCAGGGCAGCCCGACAGTTCAATCATCATCGCGTCGGGTACCCACTCCAAAGGAGTGGGTGCGGCTTCCCACAGGCCCTGAGGAAAGTCGAAGGGCAGCCCGACAGTTCAATCATGATCGCGTAGGTCGGGCTTCCAGCCCGACAATTCAATCATGATCGCGTAGGTCGGGCTTCCAGCCCGACAATTCTGATACACAGAATATCACACAAGTGAGTGAAACGGATGGCCAAACACAGTGGTCGCTACGCGGCCCTAGCCGAAAAAGTTGACAGAGAGCGCTACTATAGTCCCCAGGAGGCGGTGAGCCTCGTCAAGGAGATGGCGACGGCCAACTTCGACGAGACGGTGGAGATAGCACTCAAGCTCGGCGTTGATCCTAGCAAGGGCGAGGAGAATGTTCGCGGCACGATGGTGCTGCCGCACGGCACTGGCAAGGTCCCGCGCGTGGCGGTGTTCGCCGAGGGGGAGGCCGCACAGGCCGCCCAGGAGGCCGGCGCCGATCGTGTGGGTGCCGAGGACCTGGTCGCCGCAATCGAGCAAGGCTGGGACGACTTTGACGTGCTGGTGGCGCACCCGGCGATGATGTCCACGGTAGGCCGCCTGGGGCGCACACTCGGACCCCGTATGCCGAACAAGAAAGCTGGTAACATCACCGAAGATATCGCAGGGGCCGTCAGCAATCTCAAAGCCGGCAAGGTCGAATTCCGCACGGACCGCGGAGCGGTCGTCCACCTGCCAGTGGGCAAGGTCTCTTTCGACGGCGAGCAGCTTCTGGAGAACCTGGCGGCGCTCATAGAGTCGATTGTGGCCGCACGCCCGGCGGGTGTCACTGGTCGCTTTATCGAATCCGCGAGCCTCTCCTCCAGCATGGGCCCCGGAATTAAACTTGACCTACGCGAACTCGTAGGGCTAAAATAGTCCCGCGGTGACAGGCCGGTGCAGTAAGAAAACTGAATACTAACCGCGACCAAAGACAGCGGGTGCTGTTAGGAAGCTTAATGAACGGAAACGTTCGCCAGCCAAGGTCGGAGTTACCCCACAGTTGATTGCAGCACTATCATGAAGGGGAGCCCGACGCGCGGCTCCCCTTAGTCGTTGTTACTGGGGAGGGCTTGTGGTTAGCAGATAAGCAAAGGGGGCGTATGTATTGCCAACAGAGCAGAAGCGCGAGACAGTAGCACGATTGAAACAGGCCATTGAGAGCAGCGAAAGCCTCTATATTGCCGAGTTCTCGGAGCTTTCGGCCAATGATATGGGCGAGTTGCGCGGCCAGGTCAAGGACGCCGATGCCCAGTTGGTAGTCGTCAAGAATCGGCTTTTCCGGCTTGCTATTGAAGGCACACAGGTCGAAGCGCTGGTCGAATTGATGACCGGTCCTAGGGCCGTGGTATTCTGCTACGGCGACCCGGTTGCGCCAGCCAAGGCGATCGCCACGTTCGCTGATGACCACAGCGGCAGTATCGTCATCAAGGCTGGTTTCGCAGACGGGCAGCTCCTCGACGAGCAACAGGCCAACCGCATGGCCACTTTGCCGTCGCGCCAGGAGTTGCTGGCCAGCGTGGTAAGTGGCATCGCCGCGCCGGTGACCGATCTCGTCTATACCCTCAGCGGCCTGGTTTCAGACTTGGTATTGACCTTGCAGGCGGTTGCGGATCAGAAGGCCGAGACCGCCGCCTAGTGTAATCGCTCGTGACCGGTTGGCTAACGATGCAAAGCTCTTCACATTCAACAATAACATCTAGTCCCGCGTAGGTCGGGCTTGTCCGCCATACCCTTGGCGAAGGCGGGCTTCCCGCAGGCCCTGAACCTGCTGAAAGTCCTGAGCCTGTCGAAGGGTCGAAGGACAGCCCGAGGCCGTTGCCGTTCCCCCCTCTCCCGTTTCGGGAGAGGGGCCGGGGGTGAGGGCGCCTTTCCCGCGTGCCTCGGGCTTCTCAAATATATCCGCGTAGGTCGGGCTTCCAGCCCGACACCAATGGAGGTTGAAAAAATGTCGATTGATGAGATCATTGAAGCAATAGACGGGTTAACAGTACTGGAGCTCGTAGAGTTGAAAGACAAGCTGCAGGAGAAGTACGGGGTGACGGCTGCTGCTCCGATCGCTGTGGCCGCGGCCGGAGCTGCCCCAGACGCCGGAGAGGAAGAGCAGTTTTCTTTCACAGTGATGCTCGAGAGCGAGGGCGACAGCAAGATCGAGGTTATCAAGGCCGTTCGCGAGGTAACCAGCCTGGGTTTGAAAGAGTCCAAGGATCTCGTCGAGGCAGCGCCTGATGCAGTGGTGGCCGAAGATGTCTCGAAGGAAGACGCCGAGAGGATCCAGAAGACTCTGGAAGATGCGGGCGCTACAGTCAAGCTCACCTAGGACGGCCTGTCCACGTATCGGCCTGACTATCGTGCCAGTCCTTTGAAGCCGTCAAAAGAATCTCTCACAGGGAGGATTCGGTCGCCGATGTGGGGAATTTACCTCACGGTGCAAAGCTGGCGGCTGCCGACCAGGGTGACGAAATTGATGGACCGAGAAAGAATGGACGCAATCTACGAAAAGCTGCGTCAGCTCCAGCAATCGGAGACACTGAGCCTCTTCAGCCAGGCTTTTTACGAGCTGATCGCAGCCGAGTTGGCTGACGAAGACGCCGCTGCGGCAAGCGTCGCGCTGGCGTTTGTGGACTTCCTGGCTGCGGAGGTCAACTACCACCGCCGGCTGGCAGTCTTGGTTGGCCGGGACGAAATGCTTGTCAGCGACTTGCAGTCACTGGCCGAGAAGCGCCGCGTAAACCTGGAAGCGATTGCCGAAACGGTGGAGAATGCGCCGGCTGGCAACCGCGAGGTCAAGGGGATTCAACACTTGCTTCTTGCGGAGTGTTACTACCACCAGCGCAAGACACACAGCGTCGTAGAGCATCTCCGCTCGGCCATCGAATGTGGCCTGGACCACCACCTGATCCATTTCGCGCTGGGCTACAATATCTACGCGCTGGCCGTGGAGGACTTCACCATAGCCGGTGACCACGACACCAGCCTGGCTATCACAGACCAGATTGCCTTCCAGCAGTATTGCCTGGTTGCGGCCTCGGCGTTCGAGGCGAGTTTCTCCGGCACGGCATTTGATGCCCAGGTTTACTGGTGGATGGGGCACGTCATGGAGAGCGTCGGCATGGTGGATGCGGCGCGAGACCTACACAGCCGCGCTCCGAACGCTGAGGGTGACTCTCAGCGTGACGATGACGCCGCAGCACCATATCTGTCCGAGTTTGAGGAAGCCGCCAAAGCGCCAAGGCACCTGCCGGAGATCAGTAAACAGGAGATCCAGGAGGCGGGCAAACTGCTGCGCGGCAGCTTTTCGCTGTCCGAGGTACTCGGCCACGATCCTGGTGACCAATAGGCCGCGACAATATCTGTGAGCTATTGCAGGTATTGGAGACTTGGTGTGGAATACATTGTGTGTTATAATGTCGTAGGCTGTTAGATGGAGCACTTGTAAAGTCAAAGAGCGCGTGAAGGTCAGACAACACGAAAGGATGGTAAGCATGTACAGGCTAGTGACAATAGCGGTATTGGCTTTGGCGCTGGTTCTGGCGATGGCAGCGGCTAGCGGTTGCGCGAAGAAGCCGCCACCCCCGCCTCCGCCGCCACCCGAGCCCGATATGATGCCGCCGATGCCGGAAGGGATGCCTCCTCCTATTCCTCCAGAGGAAGTAGCGCCACCTGAAGAGGGTCCGCCGGCAGAAGCAGGGCCGCCCGAGGGCGAGCCGACAGAGGCAGCGCCCGCCGAGGCTCCGCCTGCTGAAGATGTACCACCACCAGGCGACTGATCGCAGGCCATTGTCGCCAAAAGGAGCCAGGATCTAACTTATACACCAAGATCCTCGCTCCCAGGAAAACTAACAGCCCTGGACTTGTCCAGGGCTGTTTTTTCTGTTCTAGCCCGAAGCATCCACGAACGCGTAGGCCAGCCGCCCCAAAGCCCTGCCGCTCAGTACGAGTCGTCCAGCAACTGTGGCGCGAACGGCTCCAGGTAGTCGCGCCACGCCTCGTTGCGCAACGCCGCTCGGAAGGTGGCAAAGCTCAGATACGGTATGAAGCGTGGCCGTCGCGGCCGCTTGATCAGTTTCATCCCCGCCTGGCGCGGCATGCGGTTGCCCTTCTTATTGTTACAGTTCCTGCAGCAGGTTACCAGGTTCTCCCAACTGTGGTGCCCGTTCTGCTCACGTGGTATAACGTGGTCTATGGTTAGATCCCGTGCCGATTTGCCACAATACTGGCACTTGTGGTCATCCCGCGCCAGTATTGCCCGCCGCGAAAGCTTCATCTCCGGCAGCGGCCGAGAAATGTAATCATACAGCCGCACCACGCTGGGCATCCGAATCTCTTGACGCGGAGAACGTAGCATCGCGCTGTCGTCCTCCACGCTGAGCGCCTTGCCGGTGTAGATCAGCGCGACTGCGCGCTGCCAATTGCAGATATGCAGCGGCTCATAGTTCTGATTGAGTACCAGTACTCTCCCATCCATCAAACAGCCTGAACCTCCGGTGTGCCGTATGCACGCAAAGTATCCGGGCAATCAAAAAGCCCACCCGGGCGATATCTCTGGAAGTGGGCTTACACATGCTCTAAAGCGGCGATCTTGAGCATTGATCGCAATACCCACTGGCATATCCGAAAATGTGCGGCCTGATGCAGCAGGTCGGTTGCCGCGCTGTCCCACCGCACGGCTGTCTCGACCATTCTCCAACCGAGATGTTGCTTATAGCGCGTTTCCATGTTAATCGTGAAAGTTACTTGCGCCCCTCGATGGTATTACAGTGCCTCAACACCATGATATTAGCAAATCGCCCGCCACGCTGTCAAGCAATACTCAACTCCGGCTGCATGTGGGGACTGTCCCTTCAGGGACTGTCCCCTATCCCTTTTCCCCTCTCCCTGTGGGAGAGGGGAATACCAGGGGTGAGGGCGTTGCCGTTGCCTTTGTCGTAATGGAGGGGCCGGCCGAACGTCGGACGTTGTTTGTCCGACGTGAGCCCGGCCCGCGCCCTCCTTCATCCCGTGGGCCAGGCTTTCGCCTTCGACGTTGCTCAGGGCGGTGAGCTTGTCGAAGCCCAGCCTGTGAATGTCGTTCTATATATTCTCATCGCCTGGCTCGGGCATGCCAAAAAACTCCCGTAGGTCGGGCATCGTGCCCGACTCCGTAGCCCTTTTCCCCTCTCCCTGTGGGAGAGGGGAATACCAGGGGTGAGGGCTGTCGTTCGGCCAGGCATCCCAAGAAACCCCGTGGGTCGGGCATCCTGCCCGACTCCGTAGCGAAGGCTGGAGGGGCAGAATGCGGAGCACAAAGCGTATCACCGTCGCTCCGACGCGAAGATCACCCGCTTCTCCCCGCTGTCCAGGTCGAGCCGCATGATGGCTTGGTCGGTCCCACGGCCCCATATCACCAGATGCCCGTCATGCGTCCAGCCAAGTATCTCCCCATCCACCTTGCCGACCGTGCGCAGGTCAGTTCCATCGGGCTTTGCCGTCCAGACATGACGATCTTTTCGCTTGCTGCGCTCATCCAGATCATAGCTGGTTACGTACATGCGGTCGCCGTGGGGAGAGATGCTGATGTACCAGGGTATCTGCCCGTCCAGTTCAACGCAGCCAATAGTGGACACAATCCGCGCAGCGTTTAAGTCTAAGAGCTTCATTTCCTTTTCCAGGGCGTCCTTCCCCCGCGCGCGGTTGTTGCACCAAACGTGGCTCTCGTCTGGTGTCCATCCCTTGGGAGCAGGGGACAAGTCATCGAAGTAGTGCTCCCGGCCGGTTTCCAGATCCCGAAGGATCATCCGATACGCTCGCTCCGGGGGAGGTGGCAATCGGCCGGCCGGCCTGGCGCTGGTGCACTTCTGACTGACGAGCCACCTGCCGTCAGGCGAGATCTCCGTTCCCCACCAGACGCCGGACAATTCAGCAACGGTCCGCGTCTGCGACTGGGGGAGTTGTGTCACTCGTATCACGGTTTTGTCAACTACACGCGTGCCTGTTGGGCCTTCTACCCAGCTCTTTTCAGACGAATACACGCCGCTTTCATCCGGTGCCCAGCCGATCACACTGTCCATTGTGAACTGCTCAGGCATATCTGTATACGTAGTTTTTCCCTCCGCCATGGTCATGAAGGTGCGCTTCCCTAAGGGGAGATAGGTGCCTTTCGGCGAGCCCAGGCGGTCTGCCTCGTACCACTCCCAGTTTCTCTGCCGCCCTTCTGTGCGCAAGCGTCGCATGTGACCGGAAGGCACTTCAACGACCCAATCCCGGTCTTTGTCAGATGCGGGAAGCCACCAAGTGAAGAAAAGCCTGTCGCCTGCTGGTGACCAACCCATGCCCCCGACTGCACTGCGGGCTACCAGGCGGCGGTGTTCTCCCTCGACATCCATCAGCCACAGGCCTCCCCACCCCTCATCACAAGCCGTAACGGCGAGCCAGTGACCCGTAGGGTCAAGTTTCACGGACTCCAGTAACTCCAGCGACGGCCTCCCCGTAAGTAGCAGCGCCACGACGGTGAGCGCAAAGCCGACGCCGAGCAGGACGCCGTAGGCTCCGAAGGTACGACCTACGCGCCGCCAGCTTTCCATAATCGGCGTCCGCACAAACCCCCATGCCGCTGCAACAACAGCCACGAGCGCGATGATGATGAAAATGACAGTAGCCGTCTCTTTTGAGGTCCATAGCGGCCACGTACCCAGCCACGGGCCCCAGCGGGCGGGCACATAGTCATAGATCAGGTAAAGATACAGCAGCAGCGCGGCCCCACCTAACAGGACTCCCAGCCCGGCCGCGGCCATCGGCGACCGCAGCAGCGTTGAAAGCATCAGCGTGAAACAGAACAGGCCCACCAGCGTGGCTATCTGGATATGCTGCGACACCGGGATCATTTCCGTATAGATGTGCCAGGCGTCGTAGCCCCGCATGTTGAGAAGCCCGCAGCAGACCCCATGTATCAGGACAAGCAACAGCGCCAGCATGACAACTGTGACTGTCACTTTGACGGCCCAGATACGCGCCCGCGATATCGGCCAGGAGGACAGGAAGCTCAACTGCCCGTGAGTTTCGCGGGCCATGACGTTGGCACCGCTGAGGAGCGCCGCTGCCATGCTGATTAGCCAGCAGAAGCCCAGCGAGATGCCGACGAAGCGATCCTTGTCCCAGTTGTACCACACATCCGCTATGCCCAGCGTTATGGCTGAACA
>JALGTY010000581.1 GCA_029821145.1 Candidatus Zipacnadia bacterium | reverse complement strand
CAAATTCGCCCCGGGCTATGGGCCCCAGACAACTCGCCAGAAAGACGACAGTGATAGCGATACGGTCAGTTGATTGGCAGCTAATATAGCGGTAGGTTTCCCCGTGCGTAAAATACGCATAGGTGGTTTCAGGTTACTATCCCCTGGCAGAAATATACGCACAGGCCCATGCGGAAAAGACTCGTTGCCCTGTACGTGAAACCTAGAACCACCTGTGCGCATTTTCCGCATGTAATGTATGTTATGTATATATCTATAAGAGTCTAGAATAGTACCATAGACAACAACATAACGAGTGGTGTTGTTGTTAATTCTACATTAAGTAGCATTAGAAACCAGCCAAGGAGAAATAGTACGCACGGAGTGACGGCTGATGGGAGATAGTCAGAAACCACGAGAGTACGCCAATAACCGACAAGAATGGCCGGATAAGGAACTGTGGGATCGCCTCGCTGCGGAGAATGACGGCGAGAAGCCAGCGGATGAGATGCGGTGCCAGCATATGGTGCTTTTCCACAACGCACCATGTGGTTTACTGCGCTATGGCGAGGAGGAGGGCCAGGTTCGCTGCATCGTCCACTACTCGCGTAAGCGCGACCGGGACCAGTTGCGGAAGCAACTGGAGGCGGCGGTGCACAGCGGAGCGGACCTGCGGGGCGCCAATCTGAGCGGAGCAAAGCTCCGGGAGGCCAATCTGCGTGGCGCACACCTGTGGGGCGCCGATCTGAGCGGAGCGGACCTCATCGAGGTGCATCTGAGCGGAGCCCACCTGTTCGGCGCAGACCTCACGGGCGACATTGATCTGAGGTCGGCCGACTTGCGTGGTGCGCGTTTCATCGGCTTTGAGCTCTCGGCGGAAGCCAAAGTCGAGGGAACGCAATGGGACGAAGGCGGCATTTTGCAGGATGAGATTGATGCGCGCACAGGTGAAGCCCCGCTCGGACTGGTCCCGAGCTTCACAGGTTGCGCAGCCATATACCGCCAGATAAAAATGAGCTATCAGGAATCGGGCGACTATCAGACGGCCGGGCAGTTCTTCATCCGGGAAATGGAGTGCAGGCGGGCAGAATTAGTGCTCAAGGGCCCGCCCCGCTTGGTCCATCTATGGAACTGGCTTACTCATTGGGCGACTCGCACACTGTGGTGTTTGTCGTACTACACTTCCGAACATGCAGAGAACCCGGGGCGGCTGGTTGCGGTCATGGGAGTGCTGATTCTCGCGTTTGCCTTTGCTCATGGGGGATGCGGGATTGAGGATTCCAGCGGACAATATGTCGTAGGGCCGGGGCTGGAAGTCGTCTGGCCGTCGTGGGCGGCATTGAGCAGATTCGGACAGGCTCTCTATTTCAGCGTCGTCACCTTCACCAGTCTCGGGTATGGCGACGTCCAGCCCACCAAAGGATTGGGCCAGTTGTTTGTCTCGTTTGAAGTCGTGCTTGGCGTCATCTTCATCGCGCTGTTTGTAGGTTGCATCATTCGGAAAGTGAGCAGATAAATGGGCGTCGTGCGCGGGCCTTGGGGTCGGCGGCGGGGAGTGTAGGAACGGGATGGATAACAGCACTCGCAGGCTGGAAGCCTGCGCCACGGAACGGCAACGGCACGGGCGCATGCCATGCGCCCCTATAACGGCGGCCCTCACCCTGGCCCTCTCCCAGTGGGAGAGGGAATAACGACAAGAGCAACAGCGGCGGGCTGGAAAGCCCGCCCCACGCGAGGAGCTTTGAGAGGGAAAATAGGAGTGAGAACAATGGGTGAGAAGCCAGCAATCAAGAAGCTCGGGACCATCGTATGCGACCTGGTCGAGGCCACGCCCATCGTCTGGAAGCGCTTCATTGATGTGGAGACCGGCCAGGCAAGCCCCGGCTTTGCCACCGGCTATGTGCTCGGCTGCGCCCACGTCGAGGGCGACCGGCTGTTCGTCTATGGCACCGACATCTGGGGTGGGGAAGAGGTGCGGGTCTGGTGGTCGGATGACATGGAGAACTGGGAGACGGATGTGGCGCTGAACCTGCCCGGCTGGGCCATCTACAACACAAGCGTTTGCGCCGGCCCTGATGGCTACATCATGGCCTTCGAGTGCGGTGAGCCGGCGGAAGAAGTCGGCGCGGCCTTCACGATGTTTTTCGCCCGCTCCGACGACCTCATCAACTGGGAGACGCTGCCCACCGACCGTGTCCATACTCGGGAGCGGTATGCCGCCTGCCCAGCCATCCGGTATCTCGACGGGCAGTACTACATGATCTACCTGGAAGCGATGGCCCACATGGAGCCGACCAACTGGCAGGAGTACATCGCCCGCTCGCCGGATTTGATTGACTGGGAGCTGAGCGATCTCAATCCGGTGATGGCCGCCGATGACAATGACCGCAAGCTGGCGCCCGGGGCTGAGTTCACCGAAGAGGAGAAAGAGCGCATCGCTACGGCGCTAGATGTGAACAATTCGGATTTCGATTTCTGCGAGTTCGAGGGCCAGACGCATATCGTCTATTCTTGGGGCAATCAGCACGGCATCGAGCACCTGGCCACGGCCATCTACGACGGGCCGCTGGATGAATTCCTGAAAGGGTGGTTTCCCAACGGCTAACGGCAACACCCTGGGGAAAACCTTTTTGCAAAAAGGCTTTTCCCCAAACCCCTTTCCAAAAACTCTAGTAACCCGGATAGCGTGGCTACCATCGGTGTCGCGGCCGTCCGGGTGACAATCTTGGGCTGGAAGCCCGAGCTACGCGACAATAGTTGTAGGGGCGCATGGCATGCGCCCGCCGACCAAGGAGCAATGAAGGGGGGACTAGCGGCCTTTGCAGCAGGATGACAACAATGACATCGCCCGGCGACGCTCCGTACGGCTTGCCGGTTTCGACTACCGGCTGCCAGGCGGTTACTTCGTGACACTGTGCGCCTGGCAGAAGCAGTGCGTCTGGGGAGAGATCGTGAATGGCGAAGTGTGCCTCAATGATTGGGGCGAAATTGTGGCCAGCGAATGGCTGGGGACGCCGTTGGTACGGCCCGAGACTGAACTGGATGCGTTTGTCGTGATGCCGAATCACGTACATGCGATTGTCTGGGTGCGACAGGAGCCTTGTGGCGGGCGCATGCCATGCGCCCCTACAGGAAGTGCGCGTGCCGGCGGCCGGCTGGCCAGGCCGCCGAGATCGCTGGGAGCGCTCATTGGCGGGTATAAGGCGGCAGTTACGCGCCGCATCAGGGCGTTGCGTGGTCGGAGCGACCTGATGGTGTGGCAGCGTAACTACTATGAGCATGTCGTTCGCAACGAGCGCGAACTGTCGGCGCTTCGCGAGTATATAGCTAGAAATCCAGAGCACTGGGCGAGAGATGAAGAGAACCCCCGGGAGACGGGGGAGACTGATACGGCGTTGCCGTTGTAGGGGCGCACGGCGTGCGCCCGCGAGACGGGCAAAGGGCAACAGCGCATGACCTCACGA